>JALSON010000097.1 GCA_026986455.1 Thermococcaceae archaeon
AGCGTTCATGTTTTTCAACATCTACCCGATACTGTACTCGATATATATATCTTTCACAAACGCACAGCTCGGAAACTTTCCCATACAGGCTCCAAATGCTCCAAAATTGGAATTTGTGGGTCTGGAGAACTTTAAGTGGGCTCTGGGTGATGCGGGTTTTAGAACTGCTTTTCTGTGGACATGGATTTTTGTTGCTACAAGTGTTACCCTCAAAGTTACTGTTGGCCTGTTTCTCAGTATTTTATATAACAACAAGCATGTTAAAGGGAAGTTTATCTATAGAGCTCTTCTGATAATTCCGTGGGCTCTGCCCCTGCTGTTCTCTGTCATGGTGTGGCGTTTCATGCTTGATCCCGTGGTGGGACCCATAAACATAATACTCAGGGATGTCGGCATCGCGAATCCTCCTGACTGGACCGCCAGTGCCACTTGGGGATTTGTGGCGCTGAACATTATAGAGGTTTGGCTGGCATATCCATTCATGATGACCGTTATAACCTCGGCATTGCAGTCCGTTCCGGATACGCTGATAGAGGCGGCGATCATAGACGGGGCCAGCTACTGGCAGAGGCTCACGAGGGTCGTCATTCCGATAGTCAGCAAGCCCATAGCGTTTGCCACGATACTGACCTCTGCAGCGAGCTTCCAGTACTTCCTCGTGCCGTTCATATACAATGGGGCTCTATTTCAGGACAAATTCCTCCTCCTGTATGGATATATGAAGGCTTTCGGAGCAGCAATACCGCAGTATGGTAAGGCCGCTGCGGTTCTTTTGATAGCCACGATAGTGCTGGCTATTTACATGCTGGTTAGCATGAAAATTACGAAGCTTCAGAAGGGGGCGGGAGCATGAGAAGGAGTGAGCTTGGAAAAACGGTGGCAATGACACTCTTGGCACTGGTTGTTATGGGTATTATATTATTCCCGGTTTACTATATTTTTACGATATCTCTCAAGCCCTCTGGAGCACTCGCAACGACTCAGCTTGAGTTGATCCCGCGGAACATAACTCTGGAGAACTACAGGGAAATCTTTTTCGGACATGAAGAAGGAGTATTAAAGACGAGAGATTTCACCCTGAAGACTGAAGATGCAGTCATTACGGATCCCCTCAACAGATTCAGGATGGAAGTTAAGAACGGAAAAATAGAAGGCAAGCGCTCGTCAGCGAGGCTGTCTCTATCAAATATAAAAACAAAGAAAATAGAAGGCGGCACCAAGAGGATGAAAGAGGATGGGTCAACGGTAATCGTGGGAGGTAGATATCTCCTGATTAAAGCAGGAAGAATAAGCGCAGTGCTCGGTGTTAGAAATATAAATGTTTCGGGGGAGAAAATTATACTAACCGTCAGCGATACAAAAAACCTCCCCGTTGACCTTTCCAAGTTCGAGAAAACCGGCAACAACACATACGTGGCCAGAGGTGCAACAGTATACCTGCCTCAGGGAGGAATGATAGACGCCAGGAATGATATTTTGGAGTCTAAAAATTTTGAATACATCGTGCTGTCGAAAGTGGGGGGCAATGTCTGGGGCTACATGAAGAGGAGCCTGATAATAGCCTCTCTCACGGTGCTGCTGACCCTGCTCCTCGTCATACCCTCGGCCTATTCCTTCTCAAGGCTTAAGTTCTTTGGAAGGGAGCACACGCTCTACTTCTACCTGATGTTCACACAGGTCTCTGGAGGTCTCGGAATAGCAGGGCTGGTTGCGCTCTATGGAATGCTTGTTAAACTTCACCTGACTAACAACATCTATGTCCTTCCGGTTATATACTCGGCAGGAAGCGTGCCGTTCAACACGTGGCTCCTCAAGGGCTACCTCGATTCCATCTCAACAGACTTCGACGAAGCGGCTTTGGTCGACGGTGCCAGCTATCTCCAGATCATACGGCATGTGCTCGTACCCATGGCTCTGCCCGGAATAGCCACAGTGGCTGTATTTGCATTCATCGGCGGATGGACCGAGCTTATCCTGGCAAACCTTCTCCTCAGCGAGAACAATTATCCGCTGACTGTGTGGTTATATACGATGCTTTCAAATCTAAGATCAATCTCATGGAACCAGTTTGCGGCTGCAGCGCTGATATTCGCCCTGCCGGTCTTCATAATGTTCCTGCTCTCCCAGAACTACATAAGGAGCGGGCTAACCCTTGGTGGTTTGAAGGAATGAATTTGGGGTGGTGAAGATGAAGAAGATGAAAGCGGCTGCAGTATTTCTTGTTTTTTTAATATTTGGAAGTTTTGTGGGAATGTATGGATACGCCAAAGCAGAGGAGGCAAAACCTCTTAATGTTGTTATAGTATGGCACATGCACCAGCCGTTCTATTATGACCCCATAAACGATCAGTTTGTCCTTCCATGGGTCAGGTTGCATGCAGCCAGGGATTACTGGATGATGCCTGCGATACTCAGTAAATATCCGGATGTACACGCCACTATTGATCTCTCAGGATCTTTAATCCAGCAGATAGTCATGTATATGCAGGGCAAGATGGATTTAAGGGAGGCGATTACGGAGAAGATAGCAGAAGGAAAGACCCTCACAACAGATGAAAAGTGGATCATGCTTCAGGCTCCCGGGGGTTTCTTTGATAATACCATACCTTGGAACGGGGAGCCTGTTATGGATAAGAATGGAAATCCGGTAAGGAAGATATGGAGCAGGTATAAAGAATTACTCGACAAAAGAAATGCTCTTTTTGCCAAGTACGGTAATTTGCCTCTTGAAGAACAGAAAGAAAAAATAACCGGTGGATTCACTAAACAGGACTACATAGATTTGGCTGTTTTATTTAATCTGGCATGGTTGAACCATGAATACATAGTTGAGCATCCTGAACTCAAGGCCCTGTATGAGAAAGTAGACTCCGGAGGGTACACAAGGGAAGATGTTAGGACCGTTTTGGATGCTCAGAAATGGTTGCTTGGCCATGTTTTTGAAGAGTATGAAAAGGTCAACTACCTGCTTGGTAACGGAAACGTTGAAGTAACAGTGGTTCCATATGCCCATCCAATAGGACCAATACTAAATGACCTTGGCTGGGAAGGGGATTTCAAGGAACAGGTTCAGAAAGCAAATGAACTGTACAAAACATATCTCGGGAATGGAACCGTTACTCCCAAGGGTGGATGGGCTGCAGAATGTGCGCTGAACGATGAAACCCTCCAAATCCTCGCTGAGAATGGCTGGGAGTGGGTGATCTCCGACCAGCTCGTTCTTCAGAAAATGGGAATCCCCAGCAGTGTTTCAAACTATTATAAACCATGGGTTGCTGAGTTCAATGGAAGGAAAATATACATATTCCCGCGTGACCATGTGCTCAGTGATAAGATAGGTTTTAATTATGGTGGAATGAACCAGAAACAGGCAGTCGAGGACTTTGTAAAGGATTTGCTTAAGGTGCAGAAAGAAAATCATGATGGTTCCCTTGTGTATGTGGTAGCTCTTGATGGTGAAAATCCATGGGAGAACTATCCATATACGGGGAGTGCTTTTCTGAATATGTTATACCAGAAACTTGAGGAACTCCAGAAAGAGGGGCTTATACGAACTGTAACTCCCAGCGAGTATATAAAGCTCTACGGTGACAAGGCAAACATCCTGACACCAAGGGAAATGAAATATCTCGATCTTAAGGATAATCTCTCTGCGCTTCTCAAAGCCACGAGGTTGGGAGAGCTCTATGATATCGCGGGAAAAACCGGAAAACACCTCTGGCCCGAGTCAAGCTGGATAGATGGCACATTATCGACATGGATAGGGGAGAGACAGGAAAATCTGGCATGGTACTGGCTTTATGTGGCAAGGAAGGATCTCTTTGAACACAGGGAAAAAATGAGTTCCGAGAAATGGAAAGAAGCCTATGAATACCTCCTCCGTGCTGAGGGAAGCGACTGGTTCTGGTGGTATGGTAAGGACCAGGACAGCGGTTTTGATCA
>JALSON010000098.1 GCA_026986455.1 Thermococcaceae archaeon
AAATGGCACGGTAAAACTCATCTTCCAGCCGGCTGAGGAAGGGGGTTTAGGAGCCAAAAGAATAGTTGAGGACGGGCATCTGAATGACGTTGACGCCATCTTCGGAATACACGTGTGGGCCCAACTGCCGGCAGGAGTCATAGGCGTGAAAGCAGGCCCCCTCCTCGCATCAGCAGACGCCTTCAAAACAACCATCAAAGGCAAAGGCGGACACGGCGCAGTGCCACACATGGCAGTTGACCCCGTTGCTGCGGTGATTGACATCGTGAATGCTTATCAGAAAATAATCTCAAGGGAAATAAGCCCGCTGGAGCCTGCAGTTATAAGCGTCACAAAAATTGCAGCAGGAACGACTTTTAATGTCATTCCAGAAACCGCAGAACTCTTGGGAACCATACGAGCGTTTAACGAGGATGTTAGAGATTACATAATCAAACGGATGGAGCGGATAACCAAGGGTTATGCAGAATCAATGAGGTGTGATGGGGAGTTTGAACTCACAATGGAGCACATCCCTCCCACCATCAACGATGAAAGACTCGCAGAGTTTGCGAGGGAGGCTTTAAAGCCCCTCGGCAGGATTGTTGAACCAGAACCTACTCTCGGGGCTGAGGACTTCGCGTTCTACACCCAAAAAACTCCGGGAGTGTTTATCTTCCTAGGAATTAGGAATGAGGAGAAGGGGATAATTTATCCGCACCACCATCCGAAGTTCGATGTTGATGAGTCCGTCCTGTGGAAGGGAAGTGCAACCTACGCCCTGTTAGCCTACAGATACCTGGAGGGTTCGAAATGAAAGTTTTGGTTACAGGCTTTGAGCCATTTGGGGGAGATAATAAAAACCCAACAGAAATTATATCCAAAACCCTCAACGGGAGGAATATACATGGAGCACAGATAACTGGAAAAGTGTTGCCTGTCTCAGTCAAACGTGCTGGACCGAAACTGGAGCAGATTCTTGAGGACGTGAAACCGGATATTGTGATAAATCTTGGACTGGCACCAACTTACAGCAACATTGCAGTCGAGCGGGTTGCCCTGAACATTTTGGATGCCAGAATTCCAGACAACGATGGATATCAGCCGATTGATGAGCCTATAGAAAAAGATGCTCCCGCAGCATACTTCGCTACACTCCCTGTTAGAGCGATAGTGAAAGAGCTCAGAGATAATGGTATTCCAGCAGTGATTTCTTACAGTGCTGGAACCTACCTGTGCAATTACATTATGTTCAAAACACTCCATTATTCAAAACTTCATGGATATCCTAAAAAAGCCGGTTTCATTCACGTCCCATACACTCCGGATCAAGTCATCAACAAGTTCTTCCTCCTCGGGAAAAACACACCAAGCATGTGTTTGGAATTGGAAAGAAAGGCAATTGAAATAGCAATTAGAACAGCGCTTGAAGCCAGTAATGAATAAAGAAAAGGGATTCAGCCAAAGAGGGCTCCGAGTCCTGCGAGAGCCTCCTCTTCGCTTGCCTCCTCCTCTTCTTCCTCCTCTTCCTCCTCTGCCGGGGCTTCCTCAGCCTCTGCTGGAGCAGCCGCAACTGCAACCGGAGCAGCAACCGGCATGGCGGCTTTCTCGATGACCTCCTCGATGTTGACGCCCTCAAGGGCAGCAACGAGGGCCTTTATCCTTGCCTCATCCGGGCTAACACCTGCAGCCTCAAGGATTGCCTTGATGTTCTCCTCGGTTATCTCCTTTCCAGCGGCGTGTAATAACAAAGTAGCATACACATACTCCATCCTTCGCACCTCCAAATTATCTTTATTTTCACTTATTTTCGATACGCGGGAAATTGAAAGGTTTATCCAAACAGTGCCCCCAGTCCTGCGAGGGCCTCCTCTTCACCTGCTTCCTCTTCTTCCTCTTCCTCCTCAGCCTCCTCAACCTTCTCCTCCTGTGGAGGCTGAGCGGCAACGGCTATTTGTGCCTGCTGGTTTAAAAGCTCTTTGGTCTTCTCGTCGAGCAGCTCCTCGGGCAGCTCCCCTGCTATGAGCAGAGCAACCCTGAATGCCCTGCCGAATATGTCCCCCACGGTGTCCTTGGTGATGTAGCCCGCTTCGACTGCAACGTTCTTTGCCCCGAGGTATGCCTTCTGGATGATTGCCTCGATTGTCTGGCTCGTCGGATATGCTGTGTTGACTGACAGGTTGAAAGCCTGCATATAAGCCTTTTGGAGCATCTCTATGTACGTGCTCTCGTCTATTGCGAGGACTTCGGGCGTGTATACGAGTCCGTCCTCGTAAGCTGCCAGCAGGTTGAGACCCACTTCAAGCGGCTCAATTCCGAGGGCATTTAGGATTCTCGCGAGCTGGGCGGTTATAACCTCCCCGGCCTTTAAGACCGTGTAATCCTTCTGGATTGAAACCTTACCCCTCTCAATTCTCGCTGGTATGCCAAGAGACTGCATCTCACCCACAAGCGGGCCTGGTGCAATTGATGTCGGGCCGGCTGGTATGACCACATCTCTCGGAGCTGGGACTCCTGGCTTGGCTGGAGCGGGTGTCTTGCTTTCCTCAAGGAGCTTGTAGAGCTTGAACGGATTCATCTCCGTGGCGAGTATTCCGGCTCCGCCCCTTATGTATTCGACGAGCTTCTCAAGTTCAGGCTTTCCGAGCTCCTGTGCTGCTCTCCTGATGGCAAGTTCAATGAGTGTGTTCCTTGAAACCCTCAGCAGAGCTTTCCCGCGGAGCTTCTCACGCATCTTTGAGAGCGGGTAAGCAGGGACATCCGCTACATCCACGAGGGCGATCACTGGATAGCTCTTGAGTATCTTTGCAAGCTCTTCAACTTCCTTCTTCTTCCATTCAGCAACATGAGCCATTCGAATCACCTCTCCACCTTCACAGCGGGTCCCATTGTTGTCTTGACGTACACTGACCTTACCTGGTTTTCGCCCCTCTCAAGCTTTCCTATGACGGCATTGAGAACTGCCTCGATGTTCTCCGCTATACTCTCATCGTCCATCTTCTCAGTGCCAACAGGTGCATGGACAACCGGGTTGTTCTTGAGCTGAATCCTGACCGTTCTCCTGAGTCTTCCGACTATCGGCTCAAGGTTCGTCATTGTCGGCGGAACAACCTGAGGCATCTTGTTCCTCGGACCCAGATAGCGACCGAGGTATCTACCGATTTTCGGCATCAGCGGAGCTGCTGCTATGAAAAGGTCGTAGCTCTTTGCGAGTTTCCTGGCCTGCCTTGGATTCTTGCCCAGTTCTTCCAATTCCTCTCCACTAATAACATCCAGCCCGAGCTTTTTGGCCGCTTCAGCGACCGCACCATCAGCTATGACCGCGATTTTGGGTTCCTTACCCCTACCATGTGGCAGTATAACCTCAAGCTTGAACCTGTTCTCAGGTTTCCTCAAATCAATATCCTTGAGGTTCACTGCCACTTCGACGGTCTGTGTGAAGTTGCGCGGCTTAGCCCGGGCCTTAGCCTCCTTCACCGCTTCCACGATTTTTTGCTTGTCAAAGGCCATTTACAGCCCTCCTTTCTTTTTTGATTTAAGCCTGCGGAAAAGTCAAAAATGCGTAAAAAGAGGAGCTTTTAAACTTTTCCCTCACTCCTCAGCGCCAGCAAAAACCTCATCATATACGCCTTCATCTATCTCCTTCTGGACTTCCCTTGGATCCTTGCCCTCAACCGTAACGCCCATGCTCAGAGCTGTCCCTATGACCTCTTTTGCTGCCGCTTTTAAATCGGCCGCCAGCATCTGGTCGACCTTTGCCTTGGCGATTCTGATCACCTGTTCCATTGTGAGATTTCCAACGATGTTGTTCTTGGGAGCGTCTGATCCCTTGCTTAAGCCGAGCTCCTTCTTGATGAGCTGGCTGACGGGTGGAACACCGACTTCAATCTCGAAGGTTTTCTTCTTCGGGTCGGTGACTATAATCTTAACCGGAACCTGCA
>JALSON010000099.1 GCA_026986455.1 Thermococcaceae archaeon
GGTGTACATGACGGACTGGGGAACTTCCTCAAGGACTTCCCTGGCAAGCTCCCCGAGGACTTTCCGGGGTATGAGGTTCGGGTCTGGATCGCCCGCCGAGAGGCTTATGAGGTGCCTTCCCTGCGCCCTGAGCTCTGCGGCCTTCTTCATGACTTCCGCCAGTGCCGACCCTTTAATCCAGTTGGCCCTTCCGGCCAGAAACTTTATCTGATCCATATCACTCACCTCAACATGGATGACAGCATTTAGATTTAAGTCGAAATGATATATAAGCCTATTCAGGTGATAGTATGAAACCGAAGGTCTTCATAACGAGGGCAATTCCTGAGAACGGAATAGAACTCCTGAGGGCGCACTTTGAGGTCGAGGTCTGGAGGGACGAGCACGAAATCCCAAGGGAGGTTCTCCTTGAGAAAGTCCACGATGTTGATGCCCTGCTTCCAATGCTCAGCGAGAGAATTGACAGGGAACTGTTAGACTCAGCACCAAAGCTTAGAATAGTCGCCAACTACGCCGTCGGCTACGACAACATTGACGTTGAAGAGGCCACGAGGAGGGGAATCTACGTCACGAACACCCCGGACGTCCTCACTAACGCCACCGCCGACTTAGCTTGGACGCTTCTCCTTGCTGCCGCGAGGAGACTCGTCGAGGCGGACAAATTCATCCGCTCCGGCGAGTGGAAGCGGAAGGGGATAGCCTGGCACCCGCGCTGGTTCCTCGGCTACGACGTTTACGGAAAGACCATTGGAATAGTCGGCTTTGGAAGGATAGGGCAGGCCGTGGCAAAAAGAGCCAGGGGCTTCGGGATGAGGATACTTTATAACTCAAGGAGCAGGAAGCCGGAAGTGGAGAAGGAACTCAACGCGGAGTTCAGGCCTCTCGACGAGCTCCTCAGGGAGAGCGACTTCGTGGTCTTGGCCGTCCCGCTGACGAAAGAAACTTACCACATGATAAATGAGGATAGGCTCAAGCTCATGAAGAAAACGGCGATATTGGTGAACATCGCGAGGGGAAAGGTGGTTGATACAAATGCACTGGTAAAGGCCCTCAAAAACGGCTGGATTGCCGGTGCTGGCCTGGATGTTTACGAAGAGGAGCCGTACTACCACGAAGAGCTCTTCAGCCTCGACAACGTCGTCTTAGCCCCCCATATAGGCAGCGCCACCCACGGTGCGAGGGAGGGAATGGCGGAGCTTGTGGCGAGAAACCTCATAGCCTTCAGGAACGGCCAAATCCCGCCGACGTTTGTGAACAGGGAAGTGGTGAATGTCAGGAAGCCGGGGTTTTAGGGACCAGGAACAATCCCCCAGCCCCACAGATACTCTATGACTGTCCATCCTGTTAGCAGCATTGCGAGTCCATACGCCATGGCTTCATCCCTGCTTTTTGCTTTGGTGAGTTTAAATGCAAATAACACCGCCATCATGCCAAAAACAAAAGCTGAAAGGTAAGTACTCCAGTGTGTCTTTCCAAGCAGATTATATTGATTAACCATGTATGCATGAAGCCCCCAGATTGCCAGAAAATGGGCATTTCCAAATGCAGGACTGGAGGAAATCTGTCCAGACCACCACAGCAGGAGAAACATGAGCAAAAGGGCAAAGTACAGGGGCATGTTCATCCAGCTTTCAATCTTCACAAAACCTGCTGATTCCAGCAACTCCCCTATTGATGCCCAGAAAAAGAGGCCGGAAAATATCCCAGAGTAATTTCCCCTTACAGTTCCCCTCTGTTTTATTGAGAGATAAAACAGGAGAGAAGCTGTGAGGAAAAATACAACTGCTCCCGCTACTGCTGTGGTTCTGGAGTTTTCAAGCATCATCAGAACTGGATAAAGAACCCCGTAGGATACTAACACAATCAAAACACATCTGAAACCCTCAGTTTTTGCCTCCAATGGAATCACCAATTCTTCAGTTGTATAGAGAGCTTAAATCTCTTCGCGTCCTTGCACATGTCCGAGTTGTTGAAGAAGACGAAGCTCTCCCCTCTATTCCAGCTGATAACTCTCTTCCTCATCTTCCTCAGCTCCTCATCGCTGTAGGAGTGGCGGTAGATTATCCGCCCGTTCTCGTAGCGGCCGTGAAGCCGGTAGTAGTTCGTCTCCCCCTTATGGAGAGGGATCCTCACGAGCGGGTCGGTCACGTCTATGACATCAAACTCCCTCACGAAGCGTTTTATCCCTCCCTCGTTCCAGCCCCTCAGCTCGACCGCTATCTCGAAGTCTCCCCTCCCCGCCACTTCGAAGAACCTTTCGGCGTTGGCGAAGCTCTCCTCATTCTCCCTGAAGCTCTTGGGAAGCTGTAGAAGAATAAAGCGCGCCCCTAAAACCTCTGCCTCCCTCAGCGTCAAACGCCAGAAGTGGAGCACCTCGCCAGTGGGTCTCAGCAGGCCGACGCCTTTGCCCGGCCTCACGTTGCTCCTCCTCCATGTCAGGCTGTTCGGCGGATGGGTTACGCCCTGGAAGGTCTTGATGGCGAAGGTAAAGCCTTCAGGAGCCTCTTTACGCCAGCGTTCGAGCGTTTTTTCCCGGAGAACTCGGTAGAAGGTCTGCTGCACCTCCACCACATCAAAGTCGCGGTAATAGCGGGAGTGACTCTCGCAGAAGCCGCATGTCCCGACGGAAATCATTAACCCCACCAAACTGAAATCAGCAGACCATGAAAATAAAGATATTGGTGAATCATAACTTCTGCTCCAGATGGGCTCTCCTGACAACCAGAACCCCCGAATACGTATATCCGTCCCAGATTTTTTCAACTTCATCAAAGACTATCCTCGCCCTAAAAAACGGCGCGTCCCTGACGAAGGTCTCAAATTCCCCTCCTTCCCCGGCCACGTGAATTTTATACTTCCTGTGGAGTTCTAGAAGCTCCTCAAGCGCCTTCTCATCTATTTTTCTCCCCAGCCATTCCCCATCAAGGCCGTAAGCTGAAACCCCAACAATGACGGCATCGAAGATTCTGATTATCTCCCTCATGTAATCCACAGGGTCTCTGTGCCATGCGGGGGCAAAGCTCTCCAGTCCAAGCTCCTGGGCGACCATATCAACCCTTCTCTTCTGGTATTCACTCGCAAGAGCCCCTGCAACTATGCCCTCCACATCCAGTTCCTCAAGGACGCCCCTGAGGTCTTCCACCTCCTTTTCCTTCTCACCGCTCGTGAAGCCCTTTATCAGCTGTATCCCTGTGGCCTCGGCCTGAAGCTCCGTGAGATGAATGTTCGGCACGTGATACATGTAGCTCTCCTCGCTTTCACTGATCATGCTCACGAGATATTTGACCTCAAACCCCTGATTCAGTGCCCAGTAAAGGGCATAGTTTGAGTCCTTTCCGCCTGAATAGAGGACAGCGACCCTCATAACACCACCCGGAAGTTTTAAATCACATTGGGTTAATTTAATTCTGTCTAAGAGTTCTCGGGTGGGCTTAAAAGTTTTTGGAGGCAGGACATTGAAAGCCGTGATTCTGGCAGAGGGCCTTGGAAAATGGAGGGGTACATGCCTGAGGGGATCATAAAGGTTGCAGGGAGGGAAATTTAACAAACCTTAGAGGCGACAGTCTGGTTGGTATGGAAAAATAGGGAGAACTAAACCAGGAACTCCAGAGCCTTCTCAGTCTTTTTATCGAAGAGGACAATTCTGTCTTCCCTGAGCTCCACGGTCACCTTTTCTCCAAAGCTGAAGTGCTCGCCCTCGGGTGCAAACACCTTAACAAACGCCCCATCAACCGAAACGGTAACAATCTGCTCCCTTCCCAGCGGCTCGAAGGAGTAGACCTCTCCTGCAAGACCTTCCCTTTTTTCCCTGAGAACCTCCGCATCATGCGGCCTGAATCCAAGGAGAACCTCCTTTATGCCAAGCTTTTCAACCAGTTCCCTGTACTGGGCCGGAACCGGTATTCTGCTGCCATAAACATTCAGATAGCCATTCTCAGCATCAACCTCCGCATCAACGAAGTTCATCGGCGGGTTTCCGAGGAATCCCCCAACAAACCTGTATTTTGGCCTGTAATACACATCATCTGGTGTTCCAACCTGGAGTATCTTACCCTCCCTGATAACCGCTATCCTGTCGGCCATTGCCAGCGCCTCGGCCTGATCATGGGTAACGTAGATGGCGGTAATGCCCAGCTCCTTTTGCAGCCTCTTCAGCTCTGCCCTGACTTCAATCCTGAGGAGGGCATCGAGGTTGCTCAGGGGTTCATCCAGAAGAAGGACATCGGGTTCTTTCACCAGCGCCCTCGCTATCGCAACCCTCTGCTGCTGGCCGCCGCTCAGCTGCCATGGATAGCGGTCGAGCAGATCCTCTATGTGGAGCATTCTGGCAACCTCCCTGACCTTCACCGTGATTTCCTGCCTCGGAACCTTTCTCAGCTCAAGCGGGAATGCTATGTTGTCGAAGACCTTCATGTGGGGATACAGCGCCCAGTTCTGGAAGACAAGCCCAACGTTCCTGTCCTTGGGGGGTATGTCCGTGATGTCCCTGTCACCAAAGTATATCCTTCCGCCTGTCGGTTTATAGATTCCTGCTATCGTGTACAGCAGCGTTGATTTTCCGCTTCCTGAAGGCCCCAGCAGAGCCATGAACTCTTTATCCTCAATTTTCAGGCTGATATTCCTCAGAGCAATAAAATCATCAAACTTCTTGGTTATGCTGTCGAGGATAATCCTGACCATCTCAATCACCCCTTAATTCCGCCCGAGTAACCCTGAAGGAGGAGCTGCTGGGCTGTGATGAAAAAGATTATAGTCGGGAGCAGATAGAGGGTTCCTGCAGCAGCTATCATGGGCATGTGGGAGAATTCTGCCTCGATGTTTGCCTCGATGAATGTGGCAAGCGTCTGATCTATCAGGAATGTCCTCACGTAGATTATGTCCTGCCAGCCGGCCAAAAATGCAAAGAGGGCAACCGCCAATATGCCCGGCTTTATCAGAGGGAGCATGATTTTTCTCCAGACCGTTATCCTTGAGGCTCCGTCTATTATGCCGGACCACTCGAACTCCCAGGGTATTGTGTCAAAGAAGCCCTTCATCAGCCAGACCGACATCGGGATTTCAAGGGCAGCTCTCGCGAATATAACATACATGAAGGAATAGAGCCGGACGATGTCCATACTCTGGGGAAATGTCAGGCGGTAGAGGAGGTAAACCCCAACAATCAGCGCAACTCCGGGGAATGCATGAAGAACCAGAAGGAGTATCATCATGTGCTTTCTTCCCCTGAAGTTGACCCTGGAAAGGGAGTAGCCGGCGAGGGCGCTGACTGCGGTTACAACCCCCGCAACGCCGAGGGCCACAATGAGGGTGTTGAGCGTTATCCTCAGGATCGGAGCCCGGATTCCTCCTGTCGTGGCCAGCTTCCCGTGGAAAACGCTGATCCAGTTCTCAAGGGTGAGGTGGAATGATGATGGATTCAGATTTGTCACCATCTCGGTGCTAAAGCTTGAGATTACGAGCAGGGAAAAACCAACAATCAGAGGCAGACTCGCGAGCAGGATTGTGAGTATTATAACCCTGCTGTATCTCCTTGGCCTTGTTTCAACGTCCTTCATCAGAAGTCACCCCTCGGTCTCTTCATCATTCTCTCAAACTTCAGAACCTTCAGGGTTACAAAGCCGCCTATTATGCCAATGACCGACAGAAGCACCGCAGCGGCAGCAGCCAGTCCCTGATCCTGCTCCCCCATCCCGAAGGCGGTGTTGAAGACATAGAGCGCCAGTGTTGTTCCGTAGTCCCCGTTCACAAGATCCCACTGCACGAGGAGGAAGAGGTGGGGATACGTCGTGAGGAGGCTGAGGAACTGCCATGTAAGGACGTAGAGGAGGTGCCATCTAATCATGGGTATTAGAATCCTCCTCGATATCTGCCAGGAGGATGCTCCATCGACCCTCGCCGCTATTACAAGCTCCTTCGGTATCTGATTCAACGCCGATGTAAAAACTATCATGCCGAAGCTAACACCCACGAGACCGTTAACGAAGATTATTATGCTCCAGGCCCCCCATGGAACAATCTGGCCCCATGGAATCGGCTGCGAAATTACACCGAGCTTCATCAGAATCGAGTTCAGGGTTCCAATCTCGCTGCCGTGGAAGAAGTAGTACCAGACGAGGCTGTAAACGGCGATGGGGGACATTCTCGGCAGAAGCCACAGGAGCCTGAAGGCTGAGGCCGGTTTATCCTCTATGAAGAACGTCGCCAGAGCCAGAGCCAAACCCCCAAAAACATTTATGATGAGCGTAATCCCGACAAAAACCACCGTGGTCAGAAGAACCGCCTTAAACGTCGGGTCGTGCTGGAACATGTAAAGGAGTCTGTGATAATTGTAAAAACCGACGAACTCCGTAAGATATTTGCTAACATTCCAGTTCCTCATCCGGGTGAAGCTTATATAAACCGTCATGATCAGGGGCACTAAATAGAAGAGCACAACCATAACCGCCATTGGAGAGAGAAAAAAGGAAAGGGTCGTGAGCTTTTCCCTCTTCACATTCATGAAATCACCCCGTCACTGCGGGAACTTCCAGTTCTCCGGAATCTTCCCGACAATCTCGACGTTCTGGGCGAGCTCTGAATCGGCCTTCACCTTCTGGATTATGAAGTTAACCGCGTCTTTCGGTGTCATCTCTCCCCTGAGAACTCTGTCCACGGCCTCTTTGAAGATATCCGCAAGTGCAGGGTACTTCGGATGGGCGGGAGCAAGGTGGGTGTATTCGAGCATGTAGCTCACGTTTGCCAAAAACTCGGCGTTTATCGGGTTAACGGTGGCCTTCACGATGTCCTTTATGTTGTCCTTGACGGCTGGGTCAAGGTCGAGGTTGAGGTTCTTTAAGTCATTGAGCCACTTTTCATCCTTGATAAGCTTGGCGGCAGCCTTTCTGACCGGCAGGTGGGCTGAAATGACGCTGTGGATTGCATTTATGTCCGGGTCGCTGGCCTTTACCACCATGAGGAACGCGAGCTCATGATATACGTCCTTGAGCTCATCGTATTTAGGGTTCTGCTGGCCGGCCTTGGAGTTGATCATCCAGATGAAGGGCTGGCTCAGTGTAACCGGCTTGTCCCCCTTCTCACCGGCCGGGAAGAGTGTGTAGTAGAACCACTTTCTAACTTCCTCGGGGGTCAAGCTTCTACCATTGTAGTACTGCTTGGTCTGCCACTCCGTCCAGTACCAGGTTCCGCCTATGTCGAAGAGCGTTTTTCCTTCAACGACGGTTGGGTGTATCTGCTTGGCCCAGTCCCAGCTCATTATGTCCTTCGGGAGGAGGCCGTCACGGGCAAACTTCCACTCAACGTACAGCCACTTATACACTGCGGGAACGTCGACGACGAGCTTTCCTGTGTTAGGGTCATAGAGCTTTCCACCGAAGGCGAAGATGAACTGTATCAGGTCCGGATGAGCCG
Organism: Thermococcaceae archaeon; assembly: GCA_026986455.1. Classification (GTDB taxonomy): domain Archaea; phylum Methanobacteriota_B; class Thermococci; order Thermococcales; family Thermococcaceae; genus Thermococcus. The sequence continues at coordinate 7,408 of JALSON010000099.1, forward strand.
AGCCCTTCCTGTGGATGAGACCCCACTCAACACCGCTTTCCTTGGCCTTCTTGGCCCACATGTAGACATCGCTCCACGTAAATTCTCCATTCTTCACCTTCCCGTCAAGCCCGTTGAGGTTTAGACCTATCCTTGCCGCAACATCCTTTCTTATGTAGAGCGGCCTCGCCTCGGTGTCCTGCGGCAGGCCGTAGAGCCTTCCTTTGAACTTTGAAGCCTCGATAAGTGACGGGTAAAAGTCGTCGATGACGCTCTTGTATGCTTTGGCATAGTCGGTTATGTCGAGGATGTATCCCTCATCCGCCAGCGTCGGCAGGAATGCGTAGCTATTCACAAAGAAATCTCCAGCCTGTCCCAGGGGCTGCTTGCTCAGATACTCCTTGTATGCATCCTGGAAAGAAGCGACATAGTGGGTGTCCGTAATCGTTATCTTCACCTTAATTCCGTTCTTTTCCCAGATTCTGTTTATTCTCCTCGCAGCCTCAACGATTCCGTAAACTCTCATGACGCTGTTCGGGTCGCCCGAGCCCCATGCGGAAAACCTAACCTCGCTGATTCCGTTCTGCTGGAGAGCCTTACCCACGGCAACCGCATCCTTTGTAAAGTCTCCTGTAAGCTGGATTTTTGCAGAAGAAGTCTGGGTTCCTCCACCGCCGCTTATGCAGCCGCTGGCAACCACTCCGAGAAGCACCAGAGCCACCAGCCAGATAACCCTCGCCCTCATTGATATCCCCTCCAAAGCTTTCAAAACCAGAGCCCAGAAGGCTCCAAACTGTTATTCAAGAAAGCAGACAGGTGCCACATTTTAGTTAGGATTTGTTATTTATAAAATTTTTGGAGTCCGGACGGATAATTTATAACCGAAAACTATTTAATGAACATAAAATATTGTATAGCAGAATAAGGAGGTGGATGAAATGGTCAGGGTTGTCATACTCGGACAGGGCTATGTTGCCAGCATTTTTGCGAGCGGCCTTGAGAAGATAAAGGCCGGAAAGATGGAGCCGTACGGAGTCCCCCTCGCCGACGAGCTTCCGGTTAAAATCAGGGAGATAGAGATAGTCGGTTCCTACGACGTTGATGCCTCCAAGGTCGGAAAGAATCTCCACGAGGTCGTCAAAACCTATGACCCTGAGGCACCGGAGAGCCTCAAAGGCCTGACCATAAGGAAGGGGATTCACCTGAGGAGCCTCAGGAACCTTCCGATCGAAGCTACCGGCCTTGAGGATGAGATGACGCTCAGCGAAGCGGTAGAGCACCTCGTCAACGAGTGGAAGGAACTTAAGGCAGAGGTGTTCATCAACGTCTGCACCACGGAAGCTTTTGTCCCCTTCGGAAACAGGGAGGAGCTTGAGAAGGCCATCGAGGAGGACAACAGGGACAGGCTCACCGCGACCCAGGTCTACGCCTACGCAATAGCCCAGTACGCCAAGGAGGTTGGCGGTGCCGCCTTCGTCAACGCGATTCCAACGCTTATAGCCAACGATCCTGCCTTTGTGGAGCTCGCCAGGGAGAGCAAAATGGTAATCTTCGGTGACGACGGAGCAACGGGAGCGACGCCGCTTACGGCAGACATACTCAGCCACCTCGCCCAGAGGAACCGCTACGTCCTCGACATAGCCCAGTTCAACATCGGCGGAAACAACGACTTCCTTGCCCTAACTGACAAGGAGAGGAACAAGAGCAAGGAGTTCACCAAGAGCTCGGTCGTCAAGGAGCTCCTCGGCTACGATGCCCCCCACTACATCAAGCCCACCGGGTTCCTTGAGCCGCTCGGAGACAAGAAGTTCATCGCCATGCACATCGAGTACGTCAGCTTCAACAACGCGAGGGATGAGCTCATCATAACCGGCAGGATAAACGACAGCCCAGCTTTAGCGGGCCTGCTCGTTGATCTGGCAAGGCTCGGAAAGATGGCGGTCGAGAAGAAGGCCTTCGGAACCGTCTATGAGGTCAACGCCTTCTACATGAAGAACCCCGGGCCGAAGGACAGGCAGAATATACCGCGCATCATCGCCAACGAGAAGATGCGCATCTGGGCTGGCTTAGAGCCGAGATGGCTCTGACCTTCCCATTCATTTTCCAGGCGTGTCCAAAGTCGGGGTTGTTTCGTTTGATGCTTTATTGAAGTTTTTGCACCCTCAGGGAAAACCACCTGAGGGGCTAACCGCATAACTCAACCATCAACAATTTCAGACATTTTCCAAAAAGTTTTTTATTAAAGGCACAAACTTTTCTTGGGGAGGAAGAATGAGCTGGAAGAGGGGAGCATATCCGGAGTTCAGCCTTGAAGATGCACTTGCCGTTATCTTTATGCTGAAGAACCCGACTGGAAGAAAAGCCATATCCGATGAGCTCGGCCTTGGAGAGGGTAGCGTGAGGACGCTTTTAAAGAGGCTCTCGACCCTCGGAATCATAACCTCAACACAGAAGGGTCATTTTTTGAATGAAAAGGGGATTCAACTCCTCGGGAGAATAAAGGATCTGTTCTCCGAGCCGGTTAAAGCTGAAAAAATTGATGGGATGCCAGCGGTCGCCCTGAAGGTCAGGAACCCGCCGGGATTCAAGAGCATAGAGCTCAGGGATGAGGCCATAAGATTCTTTGCAAGGGGTGCGATGATTCTGCTGATCAAGAACGGAGAAGCGGTTTTTCCGGAGGACGAGCGAAAGCTGAGGGAGACATTTCCGGAGATTGTCCGAAGCATAGAGTCCCTTGCACCCGATGAGGGAGATTTAATAGTAATCACATGGGCGGAAAAGGATGCAGATGCCCTGAAGAGCGCCATACACGTGGCGGTATCACTCAAGGAAGATGAGCTGCCCAGGGAAATCGTGAATCTGACGGGGTGAAGGGGCAAATCATCAAGGGACATGAGCTATCCGGGGATACCCTAAATCTAAAAACAAAATCCAGAATCCAAAATCTGAAGGGGTGGAATTATGAGCAGGTTGATTCTTGCGCTTGACGTGTACGAGAGGGAAAAAGCGCTGAAAATTGCCCGGGAGACCGGGGATTTTTTGTGGGGGATAAAGGTCAACTGGCCTCTGATTCTGGGTTCCGGCATTGACATTGTCGGAGAACTGAAGGAAGAAACAGGACTGCCAATAATAGCAGACCTTAAGCTCGCAGACATCCCTAACACCAACAGGCTTATAGCGGGGAGGGTCTTCGAGGCAGGGGCAGACTACATCATCGCCCACGGCTTCCCCGGGAGCGACAGCGTTAAAGCCGTGATGGAGCTCGGGGAGACGATAATCGTCGTGGAAATGAGCCACCCCGGGGCAGGGGAGTTCATCCAGCCGGTGACGGATAGACTCATAGAGCTCGCCAACGAGCTTGAGCCCTTTGGCGTTATAGCGCCTGCAACAAGGCCCGAGAGGGTCAGATACATAAGGAAAAAGCTCCGCAGGAACATCAAAATTTTAACACCGGGCGTCGGAGCGCAGGGAGGAAAGGCTAAAGAGGTTTTAAAGGCGGGTGCGGATTACATAATAGTCGGGAGGGCCATATACAACTCCGGGAATCCAAGGAAAGCCGCTGAAAACCTCTGGAGGGAGATGAATGCCGGCACTGAAGGTTAAACACCCCCTGAGCAAAAAGGAAGTTAAGGAGATAATGAGAATCATGAAGGAATCATTCGGAGAGGAAGCCGCTAAAAAGCTCATAAAGAAAAAAGATAAGGTTGAGCTGGCGGAGTTTGATAAAACAACCGAGATAATACTCGTAAACGGGAAGCCCGCATTCATAAAGAGGAGAGAGCTTATATTCCCCCTCGTTATAGCTCTCTACCGGATTTCAAATGATGAAGACCTCAGAAAATGGAGGAAGAGGGTAATAGTGGATGCAGGGGCGGTGCCATTCATCCTGAAGGGAGCGGATGTCATGGCAGCAGGAATAACTGATGCAGACGAGCAGATTAAGGAAGGAGATTTTGTTTTTGTTGCAGAGGAGGACTATGGAAGGCCGCTGGCAATAGGTATAGCACTGATGGACGGGAGGAGCATGGTGGAAAAGCCAAAGGGAAAGGCCGTTAAGGTCATCCATCACGCCAAGGATAGAATATGGGAGCTGACGGTGGGATAATGGGAATGGGAAGGGGAAAGAAAATAAGGGTTCTGGTTGGGGGGGTTTTTGACCTCCTCCACGTTGGACACATACACTTCCTGTCACAGGCCAGAAGCCTGGGTGACGAGCTTATAGTAATAGTGGCCCATGATGAAACGGTTAAAAGGATGAAGGGCAGAGAACCCATAAATTCAGCTGAGGACAGGGCGGAACTCCTGAGGGCCCTCAAGATGGTGGATGAGGTCTATATCGGCAATCCCAACGAGATAAGCTTTGAACTGGTCAGGCGGATTAATCCCGATATCATAGCCCTCGGTCCCGACCAGTTCTTCAATGAGGAGAAACTGAAGAAAAGCCTGAGGGAGAGCGGAATAAACGCCGAGGTGATAAGAATACCGTACATGTACAAGAGGGACAGGGCAAAGACGAGCAAAATAATAGAGAGGATTGTAGAGACGTTCTGCGAGTGATTTCAGCATCTGATTTCATCACCGGAAGCATAACCCCGATTTGAGCGGATTAGGTTTAAATCCTGAGCTTTGATATGTGCTCCCTCAGGAACTCCGGATCCTCCCTTCTGACAACGCTCATAAGCTCGTCAAAGTTCTTTTCCCCGATGGCCTTTTTAAGGTAGTAATAGAGATTCACCGCGTCCTCAACAATTGTGCTCTGCCTTCTTCCCTCATCCCCGTAGAGTTCAATGAGCTTTCTGTTCATGTCGAGGCTTATATACAGCGTTTTCTGCTTCTTGATCTTCTTCATGTCCTCCTTCTTTTCACCTTTCTTTTTTGAAGGCCTTGTGAGCTCATTAACGGAGCCATCAAAAAGTTTGGGGATTTTATTCTTCTTACCCTTATCCCTATTATCCCTCGACAATTCCTACCACCTCTCTGGCGAGCTTGGCAAACGCCTTAGCGGCCCTACCATCACCCTCAAATTCAAATATGCTAACACCCTGTGACTGCGCCTTCTCAAGGGCTATTGACTTCGGGATTGTCGTGAGCAGGGGTGCATCGGGATACGTCTCCCTGAGCTCCCTGAGTCTGAGTGCTGGCACCTTCGTCTGCCTCGTGAATTTGTTGGGAACAAGCCCGAGGAGGGAGAGGTGCTCATTGGTCTCCTCGCGTATCATTCTCATCAGGTTAAACATAAGCTGCATCCCGATGACTCCAAAGTAGCTGAGCTCCAGGGGAATCAGCACATAATCCGATGTCGTCAGCGAATTGACGAGGAAAATACCCATGCTTGGGGGATTGTCTATGAGAACATAGTCATAGTCAGGCAGAACCGGTGTTATTGCCTTCTCCAGCCGCCGCTCCCTGTTGTATGCGTTTATTATCTCTATCTCCTTCGCCGAGAGGTTCAGGTGGGAGGGAACCAGATGAAGGTTTTTCCTGACCTCGACTATGGCGTCCTCAACGCTGCTCTCC
>JALSON010000100.1 GCA_026986455.1 Thermococcaceae archaeon
CACCTCGCACCCGGGCTCGTGAGCATATCGGCCCTCTTTGCCACAACTTCGTTTGTGGCCTCCTCACTGATCTTCGAGCGCCGGCTGAAGACATTCGAGCGCCTCCTCCTGGCCCCCCTCAGGTACGGGGAGATTGTGCTGGCCAAGGTTCTCGTTGGCGCGCTCTTCGGGGTTATGGTTAGCATCATAACCCTTCTGACAGTGGCCGGCTTCCTGCGCTACGGCATCTCCCACCTCGTGTTAACTCTAATCGTGATCACGGTGGCCAACTTCACATTTTCTGCCTTCGGTGTATATCTCTGCCTGGCGATCAAAAACCCCATAAACATCATGAGCTATCTGAACCTCCTACGGCTACCCATGATATTCACCGGCGGCGCCATAGCTCCGCTCTCGCTGTACCCCACATGGTTTCTGACCGTGGGGCTTGTAACACCCCTGACGTACTCCGTGGAATGCCTCCGCTTCTCAATTCTGGATTACTACGACATAATCCCCTTCGAGTACTCCATGCTCCTGCTCTCCATAATGGGGATGCTGTTTTTTGTCCTGAGCATCAGAACTCTCAAAAAGCTGTATTAATTCAGATGCCGCCGGAATTCCGCAGAAAAGCTTCAATCAGCCTTTCGTTCTCCTCCCTTCTTCTCACGCTGAAGCGCACGTATTCAGGGAGCCCGAAAGAGGAGCAGTCTCTAACCGCTATTCCTCTCTTCTTAAAGAATTCAACTGCCTTTTTTGCCTCCCCGACGTTTTTTATAAAGAAGTTCGCATCGCTTTTGACATTGAGGGCTTTTTCAATGCGTTCCTTCTCCTTCCAGATTAAAGGCATGGTTTTCTTTAAATGGCTGAACCCGTCCTTAATAACGAACTCCAGAAATGCATAGCCTAAAGAGCCGATGCTCCAGGGCATTCTGACGCTCCTAAAAGCCTCGCTGAAGCCGATGACGTAGCCGATACGTATTCCGGGCATTCCGTAGCTCTTCGTGAACGTTCTCAGCTTTACGAGGTTTTCTCCTTCCGGACTTTTTGCATCTCTGACGAAGTCAATGAACGCCTCATCCAGGACGAGCAGCGGATCCGTGTCCTCAACGGCATCTAAAAGGGGTTTAAGCTCCTTCGGGCGGTAAAATTTGCCATCGGGATTGTTCGGGTTGCAGAAGAAAACTATGCTCTCCCTCTCCACGAGCCCGGCAAGCTTTTCGGGATCGTTCGGGCCCCTTACGATGGGGGCATTGAAGATTCGCGCAACCCTCTCGTACTCCTCATAAGTATGCTCTGGGATAATTACCTTCCTTCTTTCTTTCATCGCAAGGATGCCGAGTAAATACAGAGCTTCAGTTATTCCCGCCATGACTGTTATGCTTCCGCCGATTAAGTTCGAGAGTTCTTCCTCAAGCTTTTCCCAGTAGAGGTAGTGTTTGCTTAAGGTTTTAGCGCGTTCAAACATCTCATCTATCCATTCCGGAAGGTAGGGGTTCAGCGAGGCGGAAAAGTCAAGCAGTCCCTCTTCCCTCGCACCGCCGTGGTGGGCTTTGAATTCAACCGGTTTAAGCATCACATTTCCTCCAGCAGACTATTGGACATAAACAATGTCCCTCCTGATTTGTTCCCACAACCTTTTTCGGCTTAATACGGCATTTTTAGTAATCAAATCAACCCTAATTCCAAGGATTTTCTCGAGATACTCGTTTAAATCTACAATCTCCCAACCAATTGGTCTCTCAAACTCAACGAGGATGTCCACATCGCTAAGCTCATCAGCTTCTCCTCTCGCATATGAGCCAAAGATTGCAATCTTTTTCACACCAAATCTTTTATGCAGTTCATCTTTATGTCTGCGCAGAATTTCCTCAATCTCATCAAGGGACTTCATCACTACCCCCATCCGTTATTGCACAAAAAGTGATTTAACGATTTCGGAGATAAATACAAAAGCTATCCACTCTCCAACGACGATCCAATAAACTCTTAATGCCCTCCCAATGTCTTCCAATGTGGGTTCTTTTCCCTCAAATCTGTAAACGCCTTTTTTCTCAAGCCAGACCCCCAAAACGGCGCTCATGGCTGCTATCGGCTTATCGGAGTTGAGCTTGAACCTCGCTTTTCTCCAGTATTGTATGACTTTCCTTGGATTAAAGGGCAGAAACAGCAGGACGGTAATTCTTGAGGGGATGAGGTTGAGCAAATCGTCCAGACGGGCGGCAAACTTGCCGAAGTAGAGATAGCGTTCATTTTTGTAGCCAATCATTGCATCAAGAGTATTTGCCGCCCTGTAGATGAGGGCACCGCTCAGCCCGAAGAGGAGGTAGTAGAGGAGAGGGGCAACCACGCTGTCCGTTATGTTTTCCGCCAAGCTTTCAATCGCCGCCGAGTTGAGATGAGCCCTGTCCAGCTTTGATACGTCCCTGCTAACAATCCACCCCACATACTTCCGCTGCTCCTCGATGTCCTCCCGTATTGTGTTTTTCACATGCCGGGCGAGGCTTTTGATGGCAAATGAGCTCTTTAACAGATAAACGCTCAAAGCAAAACCCGCCCATCTTGGCAAAAATTCCGGGAGCTTTGATAGGGCAAGGGCAACGGCAAGCACAAACAGGGAAGCAAAAGCTCCTGCAGCAAAGTTTGAAGCTGGGCTCCTCCTTTTGCAATGTTTATCAAAAAAGCTTATCAGCCTGCCGAACCACACCGTGGGGTGAAGCAAAAGGGGAGGCTCACCCAGGGTTAAGTCCCAGATGATGGCGGGTATGAATATCCACATGTATTCCATGTCCCATCTCTGGATATTTTGTCCTTTTAACTTTTGGGTTTTTCACCATGTAATCACGGGAGCTTTTTGAGGACAAGAATTTTAAGTTTGTCAATCTTCCATTTCCCGCATTTTTCACCAAAAATTCTCAGGGACGAGATTTATAATGTCCTTCACCGTTCCAAAGTCCTCATCAAGGGTCGCAAGCTTGTCGCAGTTATATTCCAGAGCTGTGGCAAGGATTCGGGCGTCGTGAGGCATTAGACCAAATTCTTTAACATAGTATGCAACTTTCGTCCAGTTTGAGGAGTCTGGTATAATTACAACGTTCTGAGCGCTGAGAAACCCAAGCGTTCCACTCAGATACTTAACCGCCGTCTTTCTGAACTCCCAACTGTTTTTGAGCTTCTTCTTTATCTTCCATGGAGAGCCAGCGTCTCTCTTAAGAAGTGCAAACCAAACTTCATCGATCACGGTTTCAGAAGTTATCCGGGGCTCTTCTAATTTAAAGACCCGGGCGGCATATTCCGTTAGTTCCGTTACTACCAGTGCGTTGTACAGGACGCTTGAGTCTATGAAGATCAATCCTCATACACCTCAAGCTTCGCCTTAAAAAAATCCTCGGCCTTACCCTTTCCGAACATTCCTATACGGGCGGTTTTTTTGGCCTCTTCTACCATTCTCAGGAACTCCTCTTCAGCTTGCAACTCACGTAACAGCCTCTCTTTAAGGACTGAGGGGGATTTCTCAGCAACATTCTCCACCATCCTCACCAATGATTCTTGGGAGTACCTGACTAAAAAAGTTTCTCACAACTCACTCTATTTGTTCTCGTCCTCTTAGAGGATCTTTCTTTTTCAGCATCAAATCCTCAAGGTTAAACACCGGTTCCAAAATAACATCTTTCAGGTATCTTCAGTCAGCATTGCTTCGTCCTTCTCTCCGGCAAAAAGGTAAGGATCGGGCTTGTTCTTAAGGGACTCCCTAACGAGCGCTGTTTTATTTTTTTCAAGCTTCTCAAGCTCAGCCCTCCTGTTGTAGAACATATTACTCTTCAGGCATATTACTCATTTGGTAATATCCACGCTTTTCCTTATGATCCTATACTCCTCCAGCATCTTCCCGCTTGGTTCCCTCACCCC
>JALSON010000101.1 GCA_026986455.1 Thermococcaceae archaeon
GACAGCTATCTCGGGGAAACCCCCCTTCTCCAGGTACTCGGAAAGTTTTGAGAGCATTTTTCCCTCCTGGGAGCTTATCTCCACTTTCGGATTTATTTTTTTGGCCCTTAGAAACTCCCAAAAGGAGAACGGGAAGACTTTAACCTCCACGTATCTCCCCGTCAGGTGTGTGGCCAGCTCACTGCTCAGCAATTTAGAATTGGAACCTGTGAGGACAACGTTATAACCCAGTCTTCTGAGCCTGCCCACAAAAAGCTCCCAGCCATTAACGTTCTGGATTTCATCAAGGAATATTGTTTCAAAGTCCCCGTAGACCTCATGGGCAAGCTTTAGAACCTCGTTGAGGTCTTCCGTTCTGGCCAGTACCTCATCATCGAAGTTCACATAACCGAAATTTTCCTTAAGGGCCCTCATCGCCAGAAAGCTTTTTCCCGCCCTTCGGGGCCCGGTTATGACCTTTATCAGGTCGGTTTGAAGGTACTGCTTGAGTTTTTCCTCGGCCTCTCTCTTAACATAGGGCTCTTTTTTCAGTACCTCGAGTTCATACTTTTGGGCTATCATGTGTTCCCTCATTCTGTGCACCCAGAAAAATATAGTGCACAAAATTTAAAAAATTTATGCAGTTTAGTGAGCATTTTTAAAACAACACATCGCAACTCTGCCCCCAAGACCTGGAAACATCAAAATGACGTTTCCGCAAAGACTATTCCCGTCCCCCTTGCAATCTTCTGCAGGGCCTAGCTTGCCTCGCTCATACTTTCACCCGAAAGGCCAAAGTTTTCCCAAGTATATTGTCTCAAAGTTGAACAGTCAAACATATCCCTTCTCCTTCAAATAATCCTGCAAAGCTCCTCTCCAATGCCTCATTCTCAAACCAATCTTCTCCAGCTTCACATTCCTCAACGCCGAAAACCCCGGCCTCCTCGCTAACCTCTTCAGCTCACTTGATTTTATTGGCTCTACCTCCACATCCCACCCCAAAATCTCAAATATCGCCCTCGTAAACTCATACCAAGAACAATACCCCTCGTTCACCATATGATAAACCCCAAACTCCGACCTCAACTTCAAAAACTCCCTCAAAGTTTCGGCAACATCGCCCGTATACGTGGGACTCATGAACTGGTCATCAACAATCCTCAACTCCTCACCTTTCCTGGCCTTCTCAACAACCCACTCCACAAAGTTCCCGCCCTTCCCGCTCGCCCCAGCTTTCCCGTACAAACTGGCAACCCGGATAACATACCACCTTTCAGAATAGTTCCTCGTAAAGACCTCACCCGCATACTTGCTCAGCCCGTAAACATTTATTGGATTCGGAACGTCGTCCTCCGTATAGGGCTCTCCCTTAGTCCCATCAAAAACATAGTCCGTGCTGATGTAGATATTCACCGCACCGATCTCATTTGCAACCCTCGCAACGTTTAAGGCCCCAACCGCATTAACGTGAAATGCTTTCTCTGGGTAAAACTCGGCATCATCAACCCTCACATATGCGGCAGTGTTGATGATTACCTCGGGCTTGAGCTCCTTCAAAATTTTTAAGCTCTCAAAATCGGTGACATCTAGGTCTTTGTGAGTCAGTGGGATCGCTTCTTCTCCAAAGACCTCCACCAAGTCAGTTCCCAGCTGACCCTTGGCTCCAATTATCGCAACCTTCATAATGATCCACCAAAAAACTTTCTCAATATCTGACCTCCTCCCCGCCGTGAACGGCGAGGGTTCCAACGAGTTAACCCCTCGCCATTGGCGGTTCGGTTTGCGGACCCATCACTTACTCCCGTCACCGGTTTCAGCTCAGCCCGCAGGCCCGGTCTTGGGCCCGTTACCCCTTACATGGGATTATCGTCTCAAAGCCCCCTCCCAAACTCCAACTGCCCAAGAGGGCAGTTTTCGAAGGACGCTTGTCGGCGTCTTCCCCTGCTTTTGCAGGGGACACGGTGAAAGCCCTCTAAGAGGGCTATCTATGAAAGGACTCTTTCAGAGTCTATTACTACTGCAAAACTTAAAAGGCTTTCGGTGATTTGAATGGCTGACTCAAGAATACTGCATCCCCTATGGCTTTCGGAAGGGTAAGATGTTTTGTAAACCTCAACAAGATTCTGCTTCTCAAAGTCGCCATCATTTGACCATACTGGACATTGAAGCTTTAATGCAAGAGCTAAGAAAGGAGTATCTTTTTCATCAATATCTTTCATAATTCCATATGCTTTCCTTATCTTATCCTCATATAGAACGGATGGAACAACAATTATAGATTCCAGCAGAAAACTCAGAGCATACTCAAAACTTTTTTTCTGTAAAGCTTTTTTTTCGCTTCTTTATTATATGATTCCTGTACTTCTTAAGTTCAAACATGCCATCTTCAGGATAGTATATCTCAAAAATTCCAGATTTAATTATCTTGGAGGTTGTTGAATCATCTTTGATCAAGGCTGAAATCAGAATATTGGTATCTATCACAACCCGTATTTTTTCTTTATCTCTTTCCATGCCTCTTCCCTTACCCTCTCCAGTTCCTCTAAATCTTCACGAGTTAATGCTATTTCCTCCTTAGCCTTCTCAAAAAGAGCCCATTTTAATTCCTCCTCCCTTATAACCTCCTCTATCCTCTTCTTAAGCACAGAAGGGGGAACATTATTAGGAACTCGAATCTTTATCTCTGCCATGTGGAATCCTCACCTTCATATTTTCTTGAGTGGAGAAGATAAAAAGATTATGGAAAAATTAACCTTTCCTTCCAAATGATCAAGGATAACATTTATATCAACAAACGCCCTCAAATCGCCCATTCATCTCTACCTCTTCCAGTAATTTGCGCAAATTCTTCCCCTTAAACTTTCCATGGAGCTTCTTAACACTGTACTCAATCATAACCTCCCTCTCAATCATCTTCATAACTCTCTCTATCCCAACGGTCTTTAAAACATCCTCCGGAATGTTGAGCTTAATGTTTGTACCCATCCTCTCACCTCGTATATCATAACTGTCGTTCAGAAATAATAGAGATTATGTGGGTTCCTGACCACAACTTTGTTTTCTTCCTGTAACTTCAAAACGTCCACCCTTTCTCAATTAACTCCTTCAGCGTTGGCCACTTCATGTCCTTCCCAGAAACTATCGGCTCGTCAACGGGCCACTTAATTCCCACGTCGGGATCATTCCAGATTAATCCACCTTCATAATCAGGAGCATAGACGTTGTCCACCTTGTAAATCACCTCTGCAACGTCGCTTAAAACCAAAAACCCGTGGGCAAAGCCCCTTGGAATGTAAATTTGATACTTGTTAAACTCTGAAAGGATAACTCCTACGTGTTTTCCAAAAGTTGGGGAGTTTTTCCTCAAATCCACGGCCACGTCGTAGATAACTCCCCTTACGCAGCGAACAATCTTTGCCTGAGCGTGGGGCTCCCTCTGGAAGTGCAGCCCCCTGAGAACGCCGTACTTTGATCTAGAGTGGTTGTCCTGGACGAACTCCCCCTTTATTCCGGCCTTTTCAAAGTCTGGCTTTTTGTAGGTTTCCATGAAGAAGCCCCGCTCGTCCTCAAAGACCTTTGGCTTAATCAGGATTACATCCGGAAT
>JALSON010000102.1 GCA_026986455.1 Thermococcaceae archaeon
AAGCTCCCCCCCGGAAGGCATCAGTTCAAGCTCTACATCTCCGCCTTTGGAAGGGATATAAAGGATGCCACCCTCCTCTTTGAGGCATATAACGGAACGAAGCTCATTGAGAAGAAAACCATAGCCCGGAACCTGAACATGGATCACCTTCACGAAACGCCGCTTCAGTTTAACCTGACGGTTCCAAATGCAACAAAATACCGGTTTGTCCTGATTCAGGATGGGCCTGTCGGGGTCATCGACGGAAAGGTCAGGGTGAATGGCAGGGTTGTGGACCCCACATACGTGCTTGGAGAGGGGAAGAGCGGGACGCTTGAACTCACCGCTGCATTCAGGCGGGACTACACCGCCAACCTCACCCTCAGGGCAAGCATCGTGTACTACGTAACCCCCAACGGCAAGGATATATACCAGGACAGATTCCAGCTTGAGCCCCACATGGATATAATCGACTACATCCCTGTGAGCAAAGACCTGAGTGTGAAGGCAGGGGATAACAGGATAAAAGCCCAGGCCAAAATGCCGGAGAATGTGTTTGACAGCTATATCCAGAAGCTCTACAGCAAATACGGAAAGGACAGGGTTGTTATCGTCAGAAAACGCATTGAACCCATTTTCATTGCAAAGAAGGAGTACGTTATCTGGGAGGGTTAATCCCTCACTATTTTTATATCGTCCAGCCCCCTCAATCCCTTTCTCTTTACAGTTTCAGCAATCCCGAGGGCGATGTCTCTTTTTGGCTTCAGGATTATCGCTTCAATCTCAGGAAACCCGAGCTTTCTGAGCGCAAAAGCCCTGTGGTGTCCATCTATCACATAATACTTCCCTCTGCACTCAATGACGATTATAGGGGCATCATAGCCGTGCTTGATTTCCTGAAGAACAACGAGCAGCTTTGCCTCGCTGAGCTCTCTCTGGGTGGGGAGCAGCACGTCCGGAGGAAGATACCTGCTGTAGATTTCAAATTCAACACCGTGTATGAGCTCGTACTCCCTTTTAATTCTTTCAGCCCGCCTAAACGCCTCTTCCCGGGTTATCAGGCGAATCTCTTCCCTCACCCTTCACACCCCTCGCCGCGACGAATGCCGCCAGTCCCCTGCACTTTCTGTGGCATTTTCTGTCCACCTTCTCGGCCAGACCCGGAAATGGCCAGAATGAGGGGAAGAATATGACACCGGCACTCTCAACCTCACGGAAGCCCGAGCTAAGGAGGAGCCGCTCAAGCTCTCCCGGCGTGTAGAACCTCGCATATCTATACGCAGTCTCGGTGAATATGCTTTTGATCCTTTTGAAAAGGAACCATAAGCTCCTGCCGTTCATCGTGCCAATGATTACCTCCCCACCGGGTTTCAGAACCCTGTAAATCTCCGCGACAACCTCTTCAGGCCTGTGAATAAACTCAAACATCGTAACACTCAGAACAACATCAAAGCTTTCATCCGGAAATGGAAGATGGTATGCGTCTCCATGGATAAATCTAACCGATGGAAGCTTTTTCCTGGCTATCTCAAGCATCCTCTCGCTCGCATCAAGCCCGATGACATGAAAACCCCTTCTGTGGAGCTCTGCGGTATAGTTGCCGGTTCCGCACCCGAGGTCAAGAGCCCTCCCTCCTTCACTCCGGAGCGTTGAGAAGATGAGCCATTTTTCAGTCCTGTCTACATATCTCCCTGTTCCCGTCTCATACCACCTGTCGTAGCGGTGCGCGATTCTGTCAAAGTATTCGGCCACCTCAGACACCAATTTTGCTCTCAATCGTGAGCTTTTTATCAGTTCTGTCATCAACTTTGAGGCTTATAACAACCCTTTTTGCCCCAGCCCGAAGAACCGCTCTGTGGCATCTCCTCACAAGTTCAAGGATGTCGCTTAATTCCCCCTCCACAACCGTTCCCATGGGGCATACCATGTATTTAAGGCCGCTTTTCCTGATTTCCTCTATGGCAGGCTCCAGGTATTTGCCAACGCTTGGAGTTTCGGTGCCAAGGGGAAAAATGCAGAGTTCAGCAACGGCCATCGCCGCCACCCGCCGGGGGGAATACATGCACAACATCCTCCTCCTTGAGCTCGGTCTCCAGCCCGTTCAGGTGAAGAATGTTGTGACCGTTGACGAGTATCATGCCGCTTATCTCCTTTCTCCCCCTCTGAAGAAGCTCTTCCTTTATCCGGGGACTGTATTTTTCTGAGATGTAATCGATCAGCTCTCCGACTGTTCTGACCCCATGAACCTCGATCTCCTTTTTGCCCGTGAGGTTTCTGAATGTGGCATAAAACCTAACCTTCATTCGGCACACCTAATCCTTTTTCTCCCCGATTATTCATAAGTTTTCCTCTTCCTCTCGCGGTTGTGTATGTAATCCAGCAGGGGTCTTATACGCTCCCACACCTCATTTATGCTCCCATGACCATCAATCTTTACATAGATGCCCTGCTTCTTGTAGAATTTAATTATCGGGCTCATATTACCCACGTAGATATCATACCTTTTCTTGGCGACTTCGGGCCTGTCATCACCCCTCTGGACAAGCGTGCCTCCGCAGATGTCGCATCTATCCGGGATTCTGGGTGGATTATATCTGATGTGATAAACCGCACCGCAGCTGGAGCATACCCTCCTCCCGGAAATTCTCTGCACGCTCTCCTCTTTCGTGATGTAGATGTCTATGGCGGCATCCATTTTTATACCATGATCATAGAGGTAATTCTCCAGTGCCAGCACCTGTTCCGCTGTTCTCGGGTAGCCGTCGATGATGAAGTTCTCTCTCACCCTCCGCAGCTTGGAGAGAACGAGGGTGTTTATCACGGTGTCCGGGAGTAGATCTCCCTCCTCGATGAACTTCTTCATCTCCAGCCCTAAAGTGCTCCTTTTCTTTATTTCTTCCCGGATTATGTCTCCCGAAGCTATGTAGGTTAAGCTGTACCTTTTCATTATGGTTCTCGAATGGGTCGACTTTCCGCTTCCAGGAGGACCAAAAAGAAGGATGTTCATTTTTTCACCGATAGTTATTTATATCTTCTGGCTAAAATACCTTTTGGTGATGCCCATGGAGCTGCGGAGCGGCTATGTGAGGGCATCGGGTTATGCAAACAAAATCAGGAAAGTTCTTTTTGCCGTTACACGCGGAAAAGTCGACCCCAAGGAGGTCGTCAGGGCTGCCGCAGAACTCAATCAGTATCTCTTCGAGAAGTTAAGGGAGATGGGAGTGAGGAAGGAGGACGTTGTCAGAATCTCCATAGGGTTCTCTATTGAGGCAGGAGAGATTGTATGGGACTATGATAGCCTGAGGATAGAGGTGTACAGGAGAGAGGAAGAGGAAAGGCTCGCCCAAGCGATGGAGGAAGTTGAAGAGCGTGAAAAAGCCCTTGATGAGGTGATAAAGGAGCTTGAAAAACTGGCAGAGCAGCTCAGGGCGCTGAGCGATGAGATTGTGGAGAAAGTCGAGAAGCTCAAACAGGAGCACAGCGGGTTGAAGCTCCGGGCGGAGGAATAGCAGCGGCTGTTTATCCCACAATGCCACATTAAATTTTAGTTTTAAAATTATTAAAATTTTAAAATCTAAGAAATTAAAATAAAAAAGAGGTCATTCAAGGGCGGCAAGGAGCTTCTCCATGAACATCTTCTCCGGATAAGCCCCCTCAAACTCCACCCTGTCCTCTCCATCGACCTGAATGATGATTTTCGGCACAGCCATTACCCTGTACCTGTCAGCCCATTCGGGGTATTCAATGGCCTCCACCATGTCCCCCAGTATCCTGTCCCTCCCTGAGAGGGCGTTCTCAATTGCAAACTTGTGGGCCATCCTGACGGCGAGCGGGCAGTAGGGGCAGGTCGGGGTTACGAAGACGAGTATCCTGACGTCCCTGTCGACCTTCGCCAGCTCTTCCTTGCTGTCCGGCATGAGGTCTGTTGTGGCATTGCTAACATCAACTATGTCCTCAAGGAACGCCCCGAACTCGTGTCCGGCCGGAAGGCCGAAGAACCTGACGCCCATGTCCCTTCCGTCCTGGGTTATTGTGATGGCCGGTGCGCGGTCAATCCTGTACTGTTCGGCTATTTTCCTGCCCTCCTCGCTGTCAAAGTCGTGGAACTCGTAGGTGAGCTTGTCGCTAAGCTCGCTCAGCTCCTGGACGAGCTGCTTCAGCTGGTCACAGTACTGGCAGTGCTCCTTTCCTGTGAATCCGATGATCTTAACCGGCCTAGTCATCTTTGAAAAGAATTCTTCCTTTATAACCTTCTTGTCTCCATCGCTGATCAGTCCCATACTAACACCTCCTTTCTCGACTAAAGGTTTATAACCTTTAGAGTGCAACGATTTATCAGATTTGACAAATTTAAAGTTTCGGGTTGGGTTCGGATGAACACTATATAAACTTTACGTCACAAATTTGGGTGGTGTGGGACATGAATGAGCCGGATATTTTTTACATCCTGGGAAACAAGGTGAGGCGGGATTTACTCAGCCATTTAACATGCACCGAATGCTATTTCAGCTTTTTAAGCAACAAGGTTAGCGTATCCTCCACTGCGGTCTCCAAGCACCTCAAGATAATGGAAAGGGAGGGGATAATCCAGTCATTTGAAAAAGAAGGGCCTTTTGTCGGCCCCACAAGAAAGTACTATGAGATAGTGCATTCCGCGACATATGTGGCAACGCTAACCCCCAACCTCTTCTGGTATGAGAACCTGCAGCTGGAGAAGAATCCCGCGATGGAAGACGTCACAATAAAACTCGCAGGGCTGGACATCGAGCCTCCCGACCTTCTCTCAATGGTCAGAAGCTTTATCGAGGCCGACAGAGAACTCAGAAAAATTTTAAGGGCTCTTAAAGCTGTGGAGAGCTACAGGGACAGGATGATGAGGAAGATCAAGGACACCTACCTCCGGGAGATAGGAGACATGACCCAGCTTGCAATTCTGCACTATGTGCTCCTGTACGGCGAGGCAACCATAGACGACCTGAGCGACAGGCTAAACCTCAAGGAGAGGGAGGTTGCAAGGAAGGTGGAGGAGCTTAACAGATTCATACCGTTAATCATAAAAGGGGATAGAATTAAAATCGACGCAGAAAAGCTGCAGCAGGGTGTTAAAAATGGTGGAGAAGGTTAAAATCGTCGTGGATGATGACCGGTGCTACCTCTGCGGGGGATGCGCCGGTATGTGCCCAACCCTGGCAATAAACGTTGGGCCAAAATGGGAATTTTTCATTGATAAATGCATCTCCTGTAAAATCTGCATCACCGCCTGTCCGGTGGGGGCACTTAAAGCAGTTCCTCTGGAGGGAGAGCCATGAGGTACGATGTGGTCGTCGTGGGAGCTGGAATTGCGGGCCCAATAATAGCGAGGAACCTCGCCAAGGCAGGATACGATGTCCTCATGATAGACAAAAAAGCTGAAATCGGATCTCCCAAACGCTGCGGGGAAGGAATAAGCATAGGGGTTTTTGATAAATATGACATTCCTTACGATAAACGCTTCATAAACCGTGAAATCTACGGGGCGAAGCTCTATTCTCCAAGCGGCTATGAGCTTGAGCTGAGGTATAAGAAAGTCAGCGGCGTTATAATCGAGAGAAAGGTCTTCGACAAGATGCTGGCATTCTACGCCGCCAGAGCGGGGGCCGATGTGTGGCCGAGAACGGAAGCAACAGGCCTGATAAGGAAGGAAGGCAGAATAGCAGGGATCAGGGCAAAGCATGAAGGAGAACCCGTTGAAATCGAGGCGGAGATAATCGTTGCGGCCGACGGCGTCGAAAGCATGGTGGCGAGGTGGGCTGGAATAAACACCTACGCACCCCCCCACGAGTTCGACTCCTCCTACGAGTATGAAATGCTTATAGAGGGCTACGACCCGGATCTGATTCACCTCTGGTTCGGCAATGAGGTTGCCCCCAGAGGCTATGTCTGGGTGTTTCCGAAGGATGAGGACAGGGCCAACGTCGGCATAGGCATCAACTCCGACAACCCGAAGACAGCCAAGTACTACCTCGACAAATGGCTCAGGGAGAGGGGCATCCCTGCGAAGAAGCTCCTCGAAATAAACGTCGGTGCAGTGCCGGTGGGTGGCTTTGTGAAGGAGCTTGTGAGGGGCAACGTTCTCGTCGTTGGCGATGCCGCGAGGCAGGTAAACCCGATGCACGGCGGCGGAATGGCGGAGGCGATGGGAGCTGCGACAATAGCCAGCAGATGGATGATAAAGGCTCTTGAGGAGGAGAACCTATCACTCCTGCAGAACTACACGAGGGAATGGTGGGAGAAGGACGGAAGGAGGCTGGAAAAAGTTCTGAAGGCCAGACGGGTTACGGAGAAGCTCACCGACGAAGACCTCGACCTCTTCATCCAGATACTCAGCGGTGCAGATGCAGAAAAGATAGCGGGGGGAGATTATGGGGAGGTCATCAAGGCCCTCCTGAAGCATCCGAAGGTTCTCCTGAGCCCGCGGAGGATAAAGCTCCTCAAGGAGCTGCTTTGATCACTTCCTCCCTTTCTTCCACTCTTTGCAGTCCATATCCAGGCAGATCTCGTATTCCCTGCCCTTCTCCCGGATTTTAACCACTGGGGCACCGTCACAGCATGTCCTGTTTGTGGGGATTATCTGCCCTCTCTGGAGAAGGGGGTAGGTAACGTTGCACTTCGGCCAGTTTGAGCAGCCAATGAACCTCTTTCCTGTTCTGCGGTTGTATCTTACCACCAGATCTCCACCGCACTTCGGGCATTTTCCAACCACAATGACCTTCCTATCCGCTTCCTGCTTAATCTCACGCTCCTCCTCTTCGCTCAGCTCTTTAACAGCTTTTTTCTTTTTCGTGTTTTTATCCCCGTTCCGGTCTTCAATCAACCTTTTCACCAGCTCCCTGCCGATTTCCTCCTCCCGCGCCCTGAACTCCTTCAGGATTTTCATCAGCTGCTCCTTCGACTCGTCTATGACCTTCTCCCTGCTCAGCTTCCTCTTCATTATTTCCTCCATCTTCTCCTCAAAACCCTTTGTCAGCTGTACGCTCACTATGTCGGGGACGTTTTTCTCAAGGGCCTCAACCACATTCATCCCCAGGGGGGTCACCTTAATCTTCCTCTTGCCCTCAATGTAGCCCCTCGCATAGAGGGTCTCCAGTATCTGGGCGCGCGTGGCTTTTGTCCCTATGCCAAGGTCTTCCATCTTCTTGATCACAGCTGCAGGCGAATACCTCGCAGGGGGCTTCGTCTTCTTCTTCTCGCGCTTTATTTGGATGACATTTATGGGCTCGCCCTCCCTGAACTTTGGCAGTATCATCTCATCGAATTTGACGTATTTTCCGTAGACCTTGAGCCAGCCCTCCTTTAATGTGCGTGCCCCGCTCAGGATAAAATGATGGCCACCGGAGTTGATTATGATTTTCATTATCTCCCTAAGCGCGGGGTCGGCAAATGCTGCCAAAAAGCGGCGCACGACGAGGTCATATATGTTCCGTTCGTCCTTTGTCAGGTCTCCGCTCTTTGGAATCTCGCCAGTGGGGTAGATTGCAGGATGGGCAGGGTCGTCCTTTGAACCCTCAACCGGTTTCAGATAACCCTTTCCGAGGAG
This sequence comes from Thermococcaceae archaeon, assembly GCA_026986455.1. GTDB lineage: Archaea > Methanobacteriota_B > Thermococci > Thermococcales > Thermococcaceae > Thermococcus. The sequence continues at coordinate 7,556 of JALSON010000102.1, forward strand.
CTCATGGGCAAAGGGTTTGTACTCCGGCAGCTTTGCGAGGTTCTGGATTATGGTCTTGAAGTTTAGATTTTTCGGGAGCTTCTGGGATGAGGTCCTTGGATAGCTGAGTAAAGCGCGCTCGTAGAGCTTCTGTGCAATCTCAAGCGTCTTCTTCGGTGAGTAGCCGAAGGCGGAATAGGCCTCACGCTGGAGCGTTCCAAGATCAAATGGATATGGCGGATTCCTCCTCTGCTGTTTTACATCAATCCTCTCAACAAATGCGGGGCCTTTCCTCGCTTCCTCCACAATTATTTTAGCTTCGTTTTCGTCGAAAATTCTTTCTTTTTCGTAAACTGCCGTGTATTGCTCCCCGCTCTTTTCGAGGAGCATTTTAATTACCCAGTATGGAGTCGGCTTGAAGTTTGCTATCTCTCTCTCCCTCTCCACCAGAAACCTGAGGGTGGGGCCCTGAACACGGCCGGTTGAAAGAACCATCCACTTTCCGCTTGCCCTTTTTATGGACTGCGTCAGAGCCCTTGAGAGGTTGACCCCCCAGTACCAGTCGAGCACATGTCTCGCTATCCCGGCATCGGCCATTCCAAAGTTGATGGTTGGCTCCAGGTTATACCATGCCCTCAGGAGGTCTTTTCTGGTTAAGGCGGAGAATTTCATCCTCTTTGCTTTGGAAGGGTCGACGCCGCAGGCATATTTCAGGGCAGTGTATCCGATGACTTCCCCCTCTGTGTCATAATCGCAGGCCACTATGAATTCATCCGCCCTTTTGGCGAGCTCTCTCAATGTTTTAACATAATCCCTGGCATAGCTCTTTCCTTTCTCCGCAACATAGACGGGCACCCACTCAACCTCAAAAATGGGGTAACCGTAGACCTTGGTCTTTGGAGCGAGGGTGAAGAGGTGGCCAACCGCCGGGGCCACAATAACCCTTTTTCCATCGCGGTTGAACTCGTAATAGGAAACTCCATTCAGCGTCTTTCTCACGGGCTTTCCCTCAGCGAGGGCATAGGCGATTTTTCTGGCGACGTTGGGCTTCTCCGCAATTATGAGCGTTACCATGCCAACACCTCTAAAAAGTTCGGGCGGGGGATATAAAAGCCTTCCTGCTGGGGCTTTCAGGATAACCGTCGTGTTTCCGGCAGTTGCTATGTATGCGGGAAATAAGGGGGCCTCTGGAAATGTCGGCCCCTCATCACAACCCGATACTCGTCGGGCATCCTCCAATAGATGCCAAAGGCTTATAATGATTAAGTTTAAGTGGAAACTGATGCATATGACAGGCACGATCAGCAAGATAATCAGCTTCCGGGATGAAGAACTTTTTATAGACGAAATGGACAGCGTACTTCAGGCATTTACATATCTCGCCGGCAGGTATGGCAGCGGAAATGTTGTGGAGGGCATAGTCCTCTGGGATTCAATTGCGATCCGGGATGAGGAGGGGGTTAAAGTATTCCGCCTCGGAGAGTTCCCCTATGTGGAGGGAACCCTGAATCTTGACCTCGAAACCCTCCGCGTGATGGAGCGCTATTTCGACGAGATGGAGAGTAAGTGGGATGAACTGACGGTGGAGGAGATAAACTACTTCGTCGAGATGCTCAACGAGACACTGGGGAGGGAGATGGTGTTTTACGATGCATACGCCCTCGGCCTCAACCGGGGGCAGGCATACATAATCATAAATCTACGGGCTTTGCAGTATCTTGAGCATGTTGTGGATGCTGAGGACAGGGAGATTTTTGAGGATGCCGTCGCTGTGCTCATGGGGTATATTTAGGGGTGGTTGAGGTGCTCTTCAAAAAGAAAGGCCTTTTCGATGAGGAGGATGCCATGAAGGTCGTGGAAATCGCCAGCAGGGAGAATGCCGGGGAGATTATAGTGATGTGTGAGCGGATAACTGACTCCG
>JALSON010000103.1 GCA_026986455.1 Thermococcaceae archaeon
CCGGAGGAGACTTTGGGACTATGCAAGAGGGGTTCAGCTCATGAGCGACCTGACGGGCGATAAAAGAGAGGTAAGGGTGGAAATTCTTGAAGGCTATGTGAGCGACAGGATAAGGGGCGTTGAACTCTAAGACCCGTCTGGGTTTGAATGTTTAAAAACAAATAGCGAAAGGTTTATATAATAGGTAAATAAATATTTACCCGGTGAATCATATGTTGAACGCATTTAAAAAAGCAGGTATTCTGTTACTGATTCTTGCACTTAGTGGTTTGGTTTTTGTTGTAGTTAGCGGAGACGAACTCCCACCACAGCTCCCTCCGGGCGGACCACAAACACCACAAAATCCACAACAACCTGAACAGTCCCATCCGCAGGACATCCCCGCTCCGCCACAACCTGGAAAGGTTCAGCCGGGAGCACCCCCTATTCCCCAGCAACCCGAAAATGCCCCACAACCTGAGCTTAAACCTCCCGCCCCGCTATCAGAGAAGGAAATAGCCAGAGATGAAATATGGCATGCATACAGGGAGTTGCAGGAAGTCAACAGGATACTTCAAAATTCAAAATCATCAGGAGAAGTCATGGATCTCAAAGAGCTTGCAGAGCGGTTTTATACAAAATCCGAAAAACTCTATAATGATGGCAGATACAAGGAGAGCAGGGTTTACGCCCATCTGGCAGTGGAAGCTCTGCATGGGATACGGGATATCCTGAATGGGGAGGGGAGGTGAAAACCACATGCCTATGCCACCACTTCCACCCGGAATGGACTTCATTGGATGGCTGATTTTAATAGTGATTATTGCAGGTTTTGTGTTTTTAATTGCCAGGTATTCAAGCCCCCAGCAGTCCGCTGGCCAAAATCCCAAGATTGATGAAGCGATGGAAGGCCTTCTTGAAGAGATAAGGCTTTTGAGAAAGGAAATCAGAGAGCTCAGGGAAGAACTTAAAGAATAATTAATGGTTAAACGGTAATTTAAGACAAAAGAGCGGGGGATGTGTCATCACGCAGGATATAGCGGAAAGAAGTGCTAACATTTTCAAGGCTCTTTCAAATCCTATACGGCTTAAAATCCTCGCTTTATGTTTAAATGAAGAAAAAACCAGCAAACAGCTTAGAGAGGCACTCGGGATATCCAAACCCCTCCTGATTTCACATCTTCGAAAACTACTGAACAGCGGCTTTCTTGAATATCGGGTTGAGTTTGATGAAAAGAAGATGGTTGTAAGGAAATATTACAGAACCAAAGACCTTGATCTCTGCATGATGTCTGTGCTGGAGGAGATAATAAGAGACATGAAATCAGAAACGGTTTAAACTGACCTCCTCCCATTAGGGGTTCAGTGAGCTAACCTCCCGCTAAAGGCAGGATGTTTGAAGTCCCATCAACCTCTAAGCCTCCCCATGAATCCTGCAACCTTAACAGCATCCACGGTCTCCCTGACATCATGGGCCCTGATTATATTCGCCCCGTTGAACACGGCCACCGCAGTCGCCGCCAGACTTCCAGCCAGCCTTTCTTCGGCTTTTCTTCCTGTTATGGCACCTATGAATGACTTCCTCGATACACCCACGAGGATGGGCTTTCCAAAAATCTTCAGCATGTTGAGATTTGCAAGGATTCTGGAGTCCCACTCATACCACGGCGGCCACTCAGGACGGAGAAAGCCAATTGCAGGGTCAATGGCAACCTCCTCAATCCCGTGCTCCCGGGCAATAACCAGACTCTCCTGAAGGGCACTGATAGCCGTGCGCACCGGATCCTTCAGGTTAATATTCCGGGTGTGGGCGCAGAGAACAACAGGAATGCCGTATTCTCCGGCAACCTCTGCCATCCGTCCATCCCCTTTGAAGCCTGTAACATCGTTTATTACATCAGCACCTGCCCTGACGGCCTCCTCTGCCACCCGGGAGTTTGTTGTATCAATGCTTATCGGGACATCCACGTAATCCCTTACAGTGCTCACAGCCCATACTGCCCTTCTTATCTCCTCCTCAACGGATATCTGGGTTTCGAGATAGGGTGCGGTGGATTTTGCCCCGATATCGATGAAGGAAGCCCCCTCCTCAACCATCCTGAGCACGGTCTCAACGAGCTCCTTTTCACTGTTTTTGACGCTCCCCTTGTAGAAGCTCTCAGGGGATACGTTGATAACACCCATAACCTTTGGCTCTTTCAGGTCGACTCCGGCAAACCTCATGATATCACCCTGAGACTTTTCGGGGCATGGGATAAAAAGGCTGTGTCCGGCTGACGGGCTAAAAGGTTAAAAGCCATTTCGGGGCAGGTGTAAATATGAAGCTCATAATGGCCGAGGTCTTCAACAGCTGGCAGGGTGAGGGGGGCAGCGTCTCCGGAAGCGCCTTCGGGAGAAGGCAGATTTTCGTCCGGTTTGCGGGCTGCGACCTCCACTGCAGGTGGTGTGATTCCCGGGAATACATAGATGCCTCCCGCGTTTCACGCTGGCGCTGTGAGGTCGAGCCCTTCACAGGAAAGTTTGAATACCTGCCCAATCCCGCTTCACTCGATGATGTTATCAACGCCGTTCTTCGTATTGACACGGGGGATATACACTCGATAAGCTACACTGGCGGAGAGCCAACACTCCAGATAAAACCATTAAAGGCCCTCATGGAGCGCATGAAGGAGCTCGGCTTTTCCAGCTTCCTTGAGACACACGGGGGACTGCCTGAGCTCATCAGGGAGGTTGCCACCCTCACCGACTATGCCAGCGTTGACATAAAGGACGAGACTGCCAGAGCGACGGATGACTGGAGGGGTCTCGTTTTGAGGGAGGTTGAGAGCATCAAAATCCTGAGGGAAGCTGGAGCGGAGGTCTACGCCAAGCTCGTTGTTACATCAGAGACCCGGCTTGAAAACGTCCGCTGGTATGCCGAGCTTTTAAAAGGCCTAGCCCCCCTTGTAATCCAGCCGAGAGAGCCGGTGAATATCCCGCAGGCCCGCCTGATGGAGCTCTACCGTGAGGCGGCTTTGATAATGGGAAGAAAGAACGTCGGGCTGAGCTTTCAGGTGCATAAGTATCTCAACGTCCTGTGAGGTGCTTTCCTGCTCCAGGTTTCCGTCATTCGGAGTGGCATCGCGGTACTTCTGGCTGAAATACAGGTGAGCTTTTAAGGGATTTTCCAAAAGTGAACACGGCGATGATGAGATTGGCCTTTGGGGTAGCGGATGCCCGCATCGACCAAGACTGAGCCGGCGTGTTTAAGATTGTTGATGTTTGCATGGTGGAGGTAAAGTCTCTTCCGGAGGGATCTTTAACAGGCAAAAAACTTCAAGCTACTCACAAAACAACCCCAGCTTTTAGACACGCCCGGACTGAGCCAAAAACTTTTAAACATCAGTTTCTCCCTATTTATGGTGGTAATCATTCAGACCCTGAAGTGCAGGCGGTGCGGTGCCCCTCTGGATGCATCACCCGAGGACATAATCGTTGTGTGCCCTTACTGCGGTTTTCCAAATTCATTCGATGAGATATTCGGGGAGAGCAACACATTTTTCGTGGAGAGCCTGCCGGAGAAGGAGGTTGTCAGGCGTTTCTGGGAGAGGATGAGAAGGGACAGGGACTTCACGGGAGCGAGGGATAAAATCAGCATTGTGAAGGTGGAGGGATTCTACATCCCGCTGTGGTTCGGCAGGGTCAGAGCGACGGGATACGTCAGGTATGAGGTCTATGAAAAGAGGGGAAGTGAGAAGAGGAGGGTCATAAGGCATAGAAAGTTTAGTGAGACCCTTCTCGTGTGTGCCTCCGGAAGAAGGAGCGTCTATGACGTGGCCCTTGAGGAGCTAACACGAAAGATGGAAAAGGGACACATCTCTCTTAAAGACCTCAAACAGACGCTCTCATCAAAAATCGAGATAAAACCTCTGAGGGAGCTGGGGGTTGAGGAGTGGGAGAGCCTGAAGCTGGATTTCCTGAATACCGAGTTCGGACGGAAGCGGGCCGAGGAAATACTTCTTGACAGGGCTTCAGATAAGGCAAAGGAGCTTTACGTCCCGGAGGATAATGAAGTGCTGAGCTTTAGTTTCAGCGGGGAGGTGGAGGATTTTGCCCTCGTATTCTACCCGGTGTGGAGAATTTACTATGATTTCGAGGGCGGCACATATTTTGTTGCCTATGATGGACACACAGGAAAAGAAATCGTGGCGCTTGAACCCATGAGGATATGGAGAAAGGCGGGCTATCTTGTGATGGCTGCCGCTGGAGTTGTTATAGCTGGATTCTTTGCGGCACTCGTTTGGAATGCCGCCTTCTGGAGGGCTGTGGCGGAGATGAAAAAAGGTGCTCTGATTCCAATTCTCGTAGTTGTGGCAGGCCTGTACTCAGGTTATGAAATTGCCCGGGGATACGGGAAAAGAATGAGCTGGGATGTGAGGGTGGAGAGATGAGGGTGAAATGCCCGAACTGCGGGGCAGCCTTTGAGGCTGAAGGAGAGGGAATCGTGAAATGCCCCTACTGCGGGTTCAGGATAAGGCTCGGTGAGGCGAGGGACTTCATGTATCCCCTTAAGGTTCAGAACCCGAGGCATTTTCTGATGAGCTTTATCCGGCTTCAGAGCATCTCCCCAAACAACGTGGATTCAAAGGCCCGGATACTTGACCAGAGGCTCTTCTACGTGCCCTTTTACGTCTTCTTCGTTGAAGCTGAGGGAAGCGCACATCACGGCTATGTGAGCGCAGAGGGATCCGGAAGGGTTGAGTTCATGAACTACATCGTTGTTCCCGCGGCTGAGGGCTTCGAGGAACTCATCAACTATCCGCCGCCTGCCAAAGGACGAAGATATTTTGAGAGAGAAGAGATTAAAGGAGAGCTGCCTGAGAAGAAGATGGATGTTGAGGATGCCAGAAGGGCTGCTGTCGCAGCGGTCAGGGAGTCCCTGAAGAAGGAGGCCCGGAGATACTACCACTGGAGCGGAGTTGATGTGTCCCTCAGAACAAAGAGTGCGGAGCTTGAGGGACTTGTTTACTATCCCATCTGGAGGGTCATATACAAATACGGTTTCTTCACGTGCAGGGCATACGTCGATGGTGTGGATGGGAGAATCCCCTATGCCGAGTTTCCCATATCAAGCGTGAAGAGATTCGTGAATCTAGCCCTTTCGGCGATTCTTCTGCTGACGGGGGCTTTTGTCGGAAAAATTCTCATGGGCCATGGCGTAACCGCTCCCCTCGGATCACTTGGCACAGCTTTGATAGGAGCATACCCCTCCCTGAAAAAATCCCTCCGCATAAAGGGCAGGGCGAGCGAGCATAAAATGCTGGACGAGGTTAAAGAGGAGATAATGCCTGAAG
>JALSON010000104.1 GCA_026986455.1 Thermococcaceae archaeon
CTGAAGAAACAGAATGATAACTGAAAGGATAAACGAGACAAAAAAGATAAGCCTGTTCCGTTTCGCCATCCTCCATCCGATGTATGTCCTCTTTAGATAATCCCTGAGCGGTGCTGCAACCCTTTTAGCCCCTCGAATCTCCAGAAATCTTAAAGGATAATCCAGAATTTTATATACCCACTCCTCCCTCAGGAGGAGCAGGAGAATCAGACAGAGCCACAGGATGCTGGATTTCATAAAGCCCTCAAAAACGAGGGCGAACAGGACGATTACCAGAACCTCAAGGCTCATTCCAACTGCGAGGGCGGAGAGGGCCTTGAAATAGTCTCCCCCCACAAGCCTGACCTTTATCATGTGCCCGATGGTCTGTGGCAGGATTGTTATGAGGTAATAGCCGCTTATTGAAGCCAGCAGCGTCCTTTTAAAGCTGGTTTTTTGCACCTCTTTCAGGAAGAGATACCATCTCACGGTGGATAGGAGGAAGGCTGAAACCGACAGCATAAATGCCACGAGAAGGTATTCCGGGGATGCCCCCCTGATGTCCAGAAGGAGCTCTTCAGCATTTATATTGCTGTAGAGGTAGGCGATTGAAATTATGAGGGCTGCAACGCTCAGCAGTCGTCTTTTTTTCATCTCATGCACCCAGCAGCATTTTTACCGCATGCAGCGCTAAAAGAGACACCATCACGCCATCAAGCGTCCTGTAGCTCACCCTAACACCGGCAATCATTCCAAGGGCTCCGAAAGGCGTGCTGAAGCTCATGATGACCATCGCTATTGAGATGCCAGAGAACGCCATGACGAGCCTTTCCGAGGTTTCCCTCCCTATGAGTATGGGCGTTGTTCTCAGGCCCGCAGCGAGGTCGCTCTCGTAGTCTTCAAGATGGTTCCTCAGCTCCAGTGCAAAGGAGTAGATGAGAATTGCCAGACTGATTGCAAGCTCATATCGACTGAGCACGCCGTCGGAATACGCCCCGTAGATGAATGGCATCATGCCGAAGAACATCCCGTGGGATACTACATCCAGCACCGGCCGTGCCTTCAGCCTTGGAGGGGCCGAGTAGAGGGTAGCCAGGAATACCATTGAGACGTATATGATTAGCTCACCCCTGCCGAGGAGCGAGGCGAGCAGAATCCCCGAGATTGCCAGCGCTGCGGAGAAAACAGCCCCTGCCCTGAAGCTGAGCTCACCGCTGGCTATCGGGTTTTTATCCCGCTTCCTCGGGTTCAGAATATCGGTATCGACATCAAAGCAGTTGTTAATCGAGAATGCATAGGCGACATAGAGAAGGAGCGAGATAAGGATTAAAGGGATGCTTTTGAAATCCGGAAGATTCCTGACGTTCATGAGAAGGCCAAGGACTCCCATGCCGATGAACGACCTTCCGTCAGCTATCCTCGTGTTTCTGAACGCTGCTCGTAACATAGCACCACCACTGGACATCTTCTGAAACGTTTATAAGCCTTTTCACAAAAATGTGAAGAGGTATGAAGAAAAATCTTCATAGGGAGGGGAAAGCCTCAAGCAACTCTCTGACATACCTGGGCATCTGGAAGAGCGTTTCGTGTCTTTCGGGGTCGTAGTATTTTAGCTCAAGGCCTTCCGCCCTGCTCAGGTCGACCCTCGTGAAGTCCACATCCCCCTTAACCCCGACCAGAAAGCTCCATGGGGATGCATATCCTATAACAGGAAAGCTGAAGTAGTAAATCCTGTCAAACACCCTGCTCATTTCTCTGTATGCACCGAGGAGCTCGTCTGTAAAGAGATAGACACTGCCGGCCTGGGTTACCATTAGACCTTTCTCGTTCAGAGCGTTATACACATCCCTGTAGAATCCCTCGGAGAAGAGCATCTTCGCCGGGCCCACAGGGTCTGTTGAGTCTATGATTATTACGTCAAACTTCTCCCCGGAATTCCTGAGGTATTCAACCCCGTCTCCGACAATGACCTCAGCCCTCGGATCCTCAAACGCCCCCCTGTCAATCTTCAGATAGCGCCGGGAGACATCTATGACGGCATCATCAATCTCAACCATCACGGCCTTTTCCACAGTTCCGTGCTTCAGAACCTCCCTGAGGGTTCCGCCGTCACCTCCCCCGATGATGAGAACCCGCTCCGGATTGGGGTGGGCGAGCATGACGGGGTGAACAAGGGGTTCGTGGTAGCTCTCCTCACCCCTCTCAACCAGCTGAACGGTGCCGTCAAGGACGAGGAGCTTTCCAAACCCCTCCGTTTCGTACAGCTCAAGCCTCTGGTATCTGGTTTGAATTTCAAGGAGTCTCGCCTTAACCTTAAAGCCAACACCGTAACCGCGGGGATACCATTCGATGAAAGCATTCTCCTCACCGCTGAATCCCATGAGCATCACCTGTTGGGAAGAAAAGAGGGGGAGCTTAAAAACTTCACCATCACCCCGGGCTTGAGTTGGTGTAGTGGCATACTTGAAGTTTTTGCATCGTTAGAGTGCATCTTCTGAAAAGTTTGCCCCTCAATCATACAAACATCAACAATCTCAGACACGCCCCCATCACTCATGAAGGGCAGGCTCTAATCAGAATTCTCTGCATAAAGCTGGGAAAAGAAGAGAGCTAAAAATCCTGTGGAAAATATCACCTGAAGAGCAGACCCCTGTCGACTTTAACCAGGGCAGGCCGTTTGCATCCGAGCTCCCGGATTATAAACTCACTCGCCCTGAGGGGCATTGTGTGATCCCCGCAGGTGTAGACATCAACTGAGGCGTAGCCATGCTCCGGCCATGTGTGGATTGTTATGTGGCTCTCAGAAACGATAACGGCCCCGGAAACACCCTGCGGGGAGAATTTGTGAAAACGCTTATCAATAATTGTGGCATTTGCCAGCTCGGCGGCTTCAGTCAGAATCCTCTCTATTTCCTCCATATCGTCCAGAATAGCCGGATCGCATTCGTAGAGGTCGAGGATAACGTGCATTCCGAGAGGACTTTCCACACCCTTCATCGTCCTCACCCTCCATATGCTCACCTCCCATTAGCTCAGTACGGGAACATCACAACGACAGCCAGAGCGGCGACAGGTTTGTCCCGGACAACAGCTTCAGCCGAAGCGACCTTAAACTCCCTGAGCTTCCATCCTCTAACCCTGAAGCCCTCCTCCACCATTCTGCGCACCATCTCCTCGGCCTCTTCCCTGCTGCAGTATCCGGAGTACTCGTATATAAGGCCGCCCTCGTTTCCCTCACTGATTCCAACTCCTAAAGCAGCGCTTATCGTTGAACCCGGCTCGTCACTCTCTATGTGTGCGTAGACCGTCGGGAGGAGCATTCCGATTGGGACGTCATGCACCTCATTCATCCACTCTATGTGTGCTGGAATGACGCTGCTGAGCTTGACGAGGTTAACATTGCCAATACCGAGCTTTAGCAGGGCGTTGTCAAAGGCATTTAACTTTGTCCCGCCTTCAGCA
>JALSON010000105.1 GCA_026986455.1 Thermococcaceae archaeon
AGCGCGCTGATTGCACCGAGGTTTGCGTTGTAGCCGCTCTGGAAGAGAATCGCCGCCTCCCTCTTCTTGAACTTTGCCAATTTTTCCTCAAGCTCCACGTGGAGCTCCATGGTCCCGGCGATTGTTCTAACGGCACCGGCACCAACGCCGTAGTCGAGAATAGCCCTTATTGCGGCCTCTTTAATCTTTGGGTGGGCGGCCAGGCCCAGATAGTTGTTTGAACACATGTTGAGAACCTTTTTGCCCCCGACGACAACCCACGGCCCCTGGGCGCTCTCAAGCTTTCTGATGGTGACGTAAAGGCCTTTCTCCTTAAGCTCCCTTAACTCTTCGGTAATCCAGTCCAGCTTTGCCATAAGAACCACCATGATAAGAATGCTCATGCAGGTATAAAAGTTTTGCACTCCTCGCTTGCATTTTTATTCTGAAAGCCTTGGGCGGGCTGTAGCCCCTCAGGTCGAGAGCCGGAGCAGCAGAGCGGCGAGTGCAACAATAAGCATCGCAACGCTCTCATTTGAAAAAGCGGTGTGGCTGCCCTTTGATCTCTCAGGATATCCAATGATGAGGCCATACCTTATTTTCAGCCTGGGCAGGCTCTCAAAAACCACAAGCCCCATGATTTTAACGCCAAGACCCCTCTTTTTTATGGGATACAGGAATGGAATCACGCCGGAGAAGAAATCCAGGAAGATGTGGAAAGCCGCCCCCGCTGTGAAAAGCCAGAGGTACATGCTGTGCGTCCAGAGCGACAGCAGTGAAAGCGGAGTTAGGAAAATCAGGGAATGGAAGTAGCTCCTGTGCTCGTCAAAGAAGACATCGAAATCAGGGAATATCGCCCCAAAAGTGAAGACTGCGAGGAGAAATAGACTGAGCTCCCGGGTTATGGCCAGAAATGCGAGCATTGGAATCGAGATATGCTTCAGGACATCCATTTTCTCTCCCAAAGTTTTTAATATCTCAAGCCATAATAAACCTTTAGCTCACGATGATAGGTGATAACTATGGGCGAAGAGGTCAAAGAGGTTAAAATTCTCGAAAAACCATGGGTTGAGAAGTACAGGCCGGAGAGGCTCGATGATATAGTGGGTCAGGATCACATCGTAAAGCGGCTCAAGCACTATGCCAGAACCGGCTCGATGCCCCACCTTTTATTCGCCGGGCCACCCGGTACGGGAAAGACGACCAGCGCTCTGGCCCTCGCGAGGGAGCTTTTCGGTGAAAACTGGCGCCACAACTTTCTGGAACTGAATGCGAGTGATGAAAGGGGGATAAACGTAATCAGAGAGAAAGTAAAGGAGTTTGCACGCACAAAGCCCATCGGCAGTGCGGGCTTCAAGATAATCTTCCTCGACGAGGCCGATGCTTTAACGCAGGATGCCCAGCAGGCCCTGAGGAGAACGATGGAGATGTTCTCGAACAATGTTAGATTTATCTTATCCTGCAACTATTCGTCAAAAATCATCGAGCCGATCCAGTCAAGATGTGCCATATTCCGCTTCAGACCGTTACGGGATGAGGATGTTGCCATGAGACTCCGCCACATCGCGGAGAGGGAGGGTCTCGAGCTCACTGAGGAAGGCCTTCATGCTCTTCTCTACGTTGCAGAGGGTGATATGAGGAGGGCAATAAATGTCCTGCAAGCGGCGGCAGCCCTCGACACGAAGATAACCGATGAGAATGTCTTTACGGTGGCGAGCAGGGCAAGGCCCGAGGACGTCAGGCAGATGATGCTCCTCGCCTTGGAGGGCAACTTCCTCAAGGCCAGGGATAAGCTCAGGGAGATTCTCCTGAAGCAGGGCCTCAGCGGTGAGGATGTCATAATCCAGATGCACAAAGAGGTCTTCAACCTTCCAATAGCAGAGCCCAGGAAGGTCGCCTTGGCCGATAAGATAGGGGAGTACAACTTCCGCCTCGTCGAGGGAGCGAACGAGATGATTCAGCTTGAGGCCTTACTCGCCCAGTTCACAATAATGGGTAAGTGATTTCCATGCTTCCGTGGGTTGAGAAATACCGTCCGAGGCACATGAAGGATATAATCAACCAGAAGAGCGCAGTCCAGAAGGTCAATGACTGGATCAGGGGGTGGCTTGGAGGGACTCCCAAGAAAAAAGCCCTGCTGCTTGCAGGGCCGCCGGGCTCCGGCAAAACCTCCACGGTCTATGCCCTCGCCAACGACTACGGCTTTGAGGTCATAGAGCTCAACGCTTCGGATGAGCGGACTCTGGAGAAGATAAAAAGATACATAGGGGCAGCTTACACCCTCGATGTTTTCGGGAGGAGGAGAAAGCTGATCTTCCTCGATGAGGCAGACAACATGGAATCGAGCGGTGCCAGGGAGATTGCAAAGCTGATCGATAGGGCACAGAACCCGATAATAATGGCGGCCAACTACTACTGGAAGGTTCCGAGGGAAATCAGGAACAAGGCTGTGATCGTGGAGTACAAGCGCCTTACCCGGCGCGACATCCAGACAGCCCTCTACAGAATCCTGAAGATTGAGGGCATTTTTGTCCCGAAGGAGATCATAGCGGAGATTGCCAAGAAGGCCAGCGGGGATCTGAGGGCTGCCATAAACGACCTGCAGACCGTCGTGAGCGGCGGTGTTGAGGATGCGGCCGAGGTTCTGGCATACAGAGACGTTGAGAAGTCAGTTTTTCAGGTTCTCGGGACGATATTCGCCACTGATAATGTTAAAAAGGCCAGAATGGCGAGCTGGAATCTCGACATGATGCCAAACGAGCTTCTCCTGTGGATAGATGAGAACATCCCCTACGTTTATCCGAAGCCTGAGGACATAGCGGCGGCATATGAAGCCCTCAGCAGGGCGGATATATACCTCGCAAGGGCCCAGAGAACCGGGAACTACGGGCTGTGGAAGTATGCAACCGACATGATGAGCGCAGGTGTTGCTGTGGCGGGCGTCAAGAAGAAGGGCTTCCTCCGCTTCTACCCGCCAAAGACGATTAAACTGCTGACAGAGAGCAAGGAGGAGCGCTCACTGAGGGACTCCATTCTCAGAAAGATCATGAAGGAGATGCACATGGCGAAGCTTGAGGCCATCGAGACTATGAGGATATTCAGATCAATCTTTGAGGGCAATCCCGAGGTGGCTGCACATATAGCGGTTTTCCTTGATCTGGGTGATAAGGAGCTTGAATTCCTGGCAGGAGATAAGGAGAAGGCCGCAAAGATAAAGGGGAGGATGCTTGGCATCCACAGAAAGCTGAAAGAGCGCGGGGAGCTTGAGGAGCATGTGAGGGTTGCGGCCGGGAAGAAACCTGCGGAAAAGGCTGAACCCGAGGAAGAGATAAGCGAGGAAGAGATTGAGAAGGCCGAGCAGGAGCTGGAAGCCGTTGAGGAAAAGAAAGATGAGGGCCAGATAGACAGATCAAAGAAGAAGGGCAAGCAGGCGACGCTGTTCGACTTCCTGAAGAAGTGAGGGCCGGTCTGTATTATTTGCGATATGAATTTTTGCAATTTTTATATTCCATAAAAAATATAAAATTTGGCAAGTTTTATATCCTGTTATGAACTAAGACTTACCTTAACTCAACATCAGCACACACCTTGAAAACCCTCGGCTTGTACTCGCTCACCTTCTTTACCTTTACCCTGCACTCCTTTCCCTGTTTCCTGCATTCTTCAAGGATTCTGCTCTCAAAGCCTCCAATTTCATCCTCATGGACGAAGTCGTAGTAGTGGAGCCAGTTTTTCGCTTTTTTCAGAGCGATGGGGAGAGCATCCACCCCCTTTGGAGTCGGGCTTATGACCCTGTCGAAAGCCGGAAGCCCGGGCACGACCTCAAAAACATCTCCATGA
>JALSON010000106.1 GCA_026986455.1 Thermococcaceae archaeon
GATCCTTCAAGGAGAAGGTTAATTTTGAGTGCAAATTCTGTTTGGACTGCTGCCGGGAGCGCTTTATATATCTCACGCTGCACGATATAGAGCGTATAGCCGGGAAGGGGCACGATGTGGAGGATTTCGTCCTCCTCACGGCTGAAAACGGGAGGATAAGATTTGTCATGGCTTACAGGGAGTGGGATTTTGGCTGCATCTTCCATGATCCTGAAACCGGAAAATGTAAAATCCACGATTACAATCCCCTGGTTTGCCGGATTTATCCGTTCATGGTCTCACATAAACCCCTCGGCGTTGATGGCGAAGAGCCCTTCGAGTACAAAGGCGAAATCCTGTGGCTCTACTACGATGAGAGCTGTCCCGGAATAAATGCGGAGGAGCCGGAAACGACGATAACCCCCGAGGAGATAGCGGAGCTCGGTGTTGAATTCGAGAGGGAGTTCGAGAGAACCATGGCCGAACTCAATGAACTCGAAACTTAAATATACATGCTGGACAAACTTTTATCATGGCGGACCGGGAATCCTACCTGCTGCCTGCTCTCTTCCTCATTCAGGCAGGGGTTAACCTGGCCTTCTACGGCTTTCCAGCCGTTATGTTCTCCGTAATAATTCCGAACTCCCTCCACCGGGCCCTGCCTCTTCTTGTAATCGGCTATTTCGCTCTGGGGATTTTTGCTCTTTACAATCTTTCCACCCCTGATTTCCGTAAGGGCAGGCCCCTCGGCGTGGCTTACTTCGGGATTGGGGCGGTTGGCTCTGGTGCTGTTATCATGGAGTCCCTCAATGAATCACCATTTTTCATGGGACTTTTCGCACTCTGGTTTATCTCGTCTCTCGTTGGAATGTTTCTTCTTTTCCGTGGGGTCGGGGTTTTTCCTAGGCTCGCCTTCGTGGTGATGGCCCTCCTCGGTATCTCGGCTCTCGTGAGTGCTTTAACGGCACAATGGGTCGTTCAGGACTACCATGCTCACGTCCACACAGGGGGAATCCCGGATAACGCCACCGTTATCATTGCCCCTCCCGAGAACGTCAGTCCTTCAAACACGACGGGCTAAGCTTTTAAGCCTGAGGTTGAGGGGAAAATCATGGAGAGGGAACTCAGATACCGCCGTGCCTCATCATGGGAGCTTGACCTCATACTGAGGGAGGCAGAGAAGTACGGCGAGCTTAGACATAACTTCTTTGCCGTGGTGGAGGGCAAATTCAGGGACGTTTATGCCGTCAATGAGCGTGTCTGGAGGGAGATTGAAAATCTAAAGCTCAAGCCCTACGCATTTGGAAGCTTCGTCGGCACCATAAAGGTTGACAGGAATCTCGTCGAGAAGTTCTACCCCAACGTGGAGTTTTTCTACTTCGTTGATGTTCGGAAGAACTACGCGGTTCTGACTCCAAAGGCTGGCTTCCTCTTCACGACCGGAAAGGATGTGCCGAGGAGCGGCGTGAGGAGATACAGCTGGCAGGGCACAAAGAAGCTGGTTATCCTGGATGAAAATGGCATTCCCCTTGGGATAGGGAGAATAAATCCGGGGAGCAGAAAAAAATTTATACTGAACGTTACCGATGTGGGGGAGTTTCTGAGGAGGAGACGTTAGCCTATTTCCCGTTCTTCCTGTCGAGCTTCTCCTCCCATGTGAGGATCATGTGGGTAAATGTGTCATCGTCCTCCTCTATGCCCCGCTTTATTTCAGAGACGTGGGCGTATTCGGCCTTAATAGCATCGAGTATGTAATCCACTGCCTTCTCGGGGTCAGCTGTCTCGCCGCATGTGTAGACGTCTATGGCCGCATACCTCTTCTCAGGCCATGTGTGGATGGATATGTGGGATTCAGCGACTATAACCATACCGCTCACACCTGTGGGAGAGAACTTAAAAAAGTAGCTCGCTTTAACCTCCATGCTGCCGGCTTTAGCGGCTTCAAGGAAAATTCTTCTTATCCTGTCAGCATCCTGGAGGATTTCTTCATCGCAGCCCGCTGCCTCGACAACATAGTGAAATCCTATCGTCTCCATGGCTCTCACCTATCTTCAACTTCCCACATTCGCCTTTTAAACTTAAGCCCAGGGTGTTATGAGGTGCTCCGGAGGATAAACCCGCACCACTGCAGGACACAGCACGGTGCCAACCATTAATTTTAAAACTCATTACCCCCAACTATCGAGCAATTGAGAACATGGAAATCCAGCACTGTGTAAAAATCTAAAAAATCTAAAGGGGTGTAATTATGGCAAGGGCCAGAACCAAAAAGAAAAAGCCTGAAGACTTCATCCCGCGTTCTGCTTCGGAGAGCATGCGAAATAAAAAGCGGGAAAAACTGGGATTTCTGGTAAGGATGAATATCAGACAGATGATAATGATACCTCTGGCGGTCTTCATAATCGCCGCTCTAATCCTCGCGGTGCATTTTCCAACGCTCGGAATTGACCTGCGGGGCGGCGTTGTCGTAACTGCTCAGGGAATTGACGCAAATCCCGACGCTCTGGCGAAATATGTGAGCGGGGAGCTCGGGGTTCAGGTAAGGGTTGAGAGCTTCTCCGGCATAAATCAGAGAGGTGTCAGGATATACGCTCCAGTTGGGACCGATCCCACCGCAATAATCAAGGTTATGAGGGCAAGATATCCGAACGCTGAATATACCCACAGTGAGGTTCAGCCCACGTTCGGTAAGATAGCCCAGCAGCAGGGAATCAAGGCAATAGTCTTTGCCTTCATCGGTATGGCTGTTGTTGTTTTCCTCTTCTTCAGAAACCCTGTGTCTGCAAGCGCCATAGTTTTTTCAGCCTTTTCTGATATGACGATAGCGCTTGCCCTCATGTCGGTTGTGGGCATTCAGCTGACGACGGCGACAATAGCCGCCCTGCTGATGCTCATAGGTTACACCGTCGACAGCAACATCCTCCTGACAACGAGGTTGCTGAGGAGAAAGGAGGACACCGTTGAAGAGGCCTACCTCTCCGCGGTTTCGACGGGCTTTACGATGAGCACAACAACCCTTGGAGCTCTCATAGTGCTGCTCGCAATATCGACATCCCAGGTTATAGACAGCATAGCCATCGTCCTCATATTCGGTCTTTTAGCTGACTTCATGAACACTTGGGTTTTCAATGCCGGGGTTCTCAGGTGGTATATTCTCCGCAAGGGTGCAGGGAGGGTTAAAAAATGAGTAAGAAGAGAAAAAATCTGCTCAGGAACTGGAGGGTGTTGCTCCTTACCTTCGTGCTTCTCGGATCAATTATCACGCTGGCCGTCAGGCCTCTCACCTACGGTATAGATATCAGCGGTGGTGTCGCCCTCGTCGTGGAGACGGAGAAACCGGTCTCATCCAATGTTATGAGCACGGTCGTAATGTCGCTCCAGAACAGGCTCAACACGTTTGGTGTTAAGGATATAACCGTGGAGGCTCAGGGAAATCAGATAATCCTCGTTAAGGTCGCCAATGTTACAACGGCGGAGCAGGCGCAGGGAATAAAGCAGGTCATTGAACAGCAGGGTGTCTTTTACATGGAATTCCTGGGGGATGTTTTTGCAACAGGGAAGGATGTTGAACAGGTGTTCCCGTACAAGGTTCAGGACACCAGCTGGGAGGTTCCCTTCAGGATTTCAAAGGCTGCAGCTGAAAAATTTGCCCAGCTTGCCAAAGGTAAAGCCGGCTATCCGGTTGATTTCTTCCTCGATGTCCCAGAGAACTCGCTCATGATAATGCCCAAGAGCATTTACGATGAGATGAACAGCACCGACTTCAATTCCCAGGCCCCCACAGCCCCCACCCTGATGGAGAGGGTTACA
>JALSON010000107.1 GCA_026986455.1 Thermococcaceae archaeon
AAGAAGGATCCAGCACTCCAAGAAAAGTTCGTTAATGCATTCATACAAGCCCACGAGCTACCAACAGCATACAGATCAAGATTAAAGGAATATCTGCAACTTGCAATAGATTCCGCAGAAGAGCTTGCAAAATACATCGGTAGTGAGGGAAAACACAGAATCGACCCCAAAAAGTTCTATGAGTTCAAGAATTTCGATAAGTTCATAGAGACGGTAATGGAAAGAGAATTCGGCGCGCGCCCGAGAGAGATACCGACACGAAGAGTAGAAAAGCAAAGAAAGAAAAGGATAGCGAGACCAGAGGAAATACTCGCAAAACCACTAGCCGAACCTGAAGAAAAGAGTACAACCCCAACGCCAAAGTACCCCGCAACTAAAAAGGAGGTCGAACAGGAGCTCAGGAAGGCGGGGGTGCCGGAGGAGAAAGTGAAAATCGTTGCTCCGCGGCTGGCGACGGCGGTGTGGTTAGACAGGTGGTTCGAAAATGCGGCGAAGTCCTACACGTATAAGAAGCTAGGTGGCGTTCCGCTGGACGAGATCAAGAACCTGAGGAACATGATACTGGCGAAGAAGCACGTGGCAGAGGTGGCGGCGAAGGTCATGGAGGAGCACTGGACGAGGAACAACCACGTGAAGATTGGAGAGGAGCACGTGGACAGGAAGATGCTGCCGCTGGTTAGGGAGCATGCGGCAGGGATGTTCGAGGACTTGGAGAACATCAGGAAGACGGTGAAGGAAGGGAAGATGAGCGTGGAGGAGGCACTTCTGAGGCTCCACTCCGAGCTCTTTGTTCTCCACACGGCGCTTGAGTATATTGATGAACTCACAGGTGCCCCGGATTGCTTAGCTCCAAACCCCCGTCCGCTCGGGGTCGGGGACAGGTATGTGATCAAGCGTGATGTCATAGGAAAGATCCACGAAAAACTCAAAGGGACGCTGAGGATCTATCTCTAATAGGTGCATTCATTTCTTCCCCTTCGGCTTCAGCCACGCCCCCAGGCCGAGCTGTTTTGTTTTCTGATACCTCAGATCCTCCGCCCTGTAGCCGAACGC
Organism: Thermococcaceae archaeon; assembly: GCA_026986455.1. Taxonomy (GTDB): domain Archaea; phylum Methanobacteriota_B; class Thermococci; order Thermococcales; family Thermococcaceae; genus Thermococcus. The sequence goes on from JALSON010000107.1 coordinate 1,054, forward strand.
CTCCAGAATCCTAAGCACTGCCGGAAGAACCTGGTTGTTGATGTAGTAGTCCGGGTCGTATTTATGCTTCGAGGGATTGTACTCGGTCAGCAGAATCACCCTGTCGCTGATTTTCTTATCTCCCCTGAGAACGATGTAGCTTATTATCATCCCGGGCCTGACCTTAACGCCCCTCGCCTGGAGACGCTTTGCTATCGCTATATGCGGCCCGGTGGCTTTATACTCCCTCAGCTCCCGGGTTATCTGCTCGTGTATAACGAGCTTCTCAAGGGGAACCCTGTGGTTCATAAGATCCTCGGTTACCTTTTTAACTATCTCAACGGCCTTTTCAACACTTCCATCCCTGAGAATGGCTTCTAAGACTTTAGCCTGTGTCTCCTTGGCTATCTCGCTCCAGTCCCTTCTCACGACCTCAAGACCCCTCGTGGTTATCTTGCCCTCCTCGTCTATCACAGCGTAGCGCTTCTTTGTCACGAAGAACCCCCTCGTGTAGAAGCCCTCATATTCAAGCTCAAGCATTCCGGGGAGCTTTTTGTTGATGTATTTCAGGAATTCCCTGGCTTTGTTTTTGACGGTTTCGGCGTCCGCACCGGGAATTGTCGCAAAAAATCCATCGGTGTTATGGACAAGTATTCCGTTAGCGAAGAACCTGTGGGTTCCCTCAACCTCAATGTCGTAAACGTAGCCACTATATGTTATCTCTTCAATGTTCTTGGGGTATATAATGTCAAATTCATATTTGTACACCCTGCTCTTGTATTTGCATTCCCCAAGATTTTCAGCGAGCTTAGTGGATTTTCTATCAAGGAGGAACCCAATTCTCTCAGCAAAACGGTGCTTGTTTTTGATTCTCACGTGAATTGAGTGCGTTCCACTCTCCTTTTTGAGATACCTGTTTGGATTGCTTTCTGCGAAGATTGAGTTAGAAACACCCACGAGCCACAGCAGCTTCCTAACCGAATCACCAAGCCTTTGATTAATGCTTGTTAGCCTTATCTCCGGGATTCCTCTGCGTACGCTCACCGTTCCATCAGCTGAGAAGAGACCCCTCAGAAACGCCTCGATATACTCTCTGGGAAGATTGAACATGAAGTCTGGAATCAGTTTGTTTCCATTTTCATCTTTGAAGTATCTGACCATGAAGTTTGCAAGCCACTTCGACAATATGGAGACATCACCTTTCCTGTTTTTGTTGTAGTAGTTGGATATGATGCCGCTCTCTTTTAGCGGTTTCAGAATTTTTTCCTCAATTTCGATCCTGTCCACTCCACAGGAAAGACCCACGTAATATCTAGCCCAGTGAGATGTTCCCCCCCAAGTGCCATCGCCTACAAGCAGGCCGATTAGCTCCCATAACTTAATGGACAGGAAGTTTGACCTTACACCTTCTCTGAGAATAGCATTCGGGGTTATAAGGGACTTAACCTCCCTCCCGATTTCAGCGGGTTTGATCTCAACGAGGCGCTTCTTCAGAGGCTTTCCAACCTTTACCCTGCTGGTGTTCAGGTAGCCGATCAAAGAGTGATCCTCAGTGACGTCGAGATACCATGAGTTTGTGATATTGATGCGATAGATTCTCTTTTTCGTCTTGTGCCTCATGACATAGGGCACCTTCCTCCAGACGAGTTTTCCATTATCATCCAGCGTTAGTGCTTCCACATCACCGAGAAGGCAATACTCTTTCTCACCAATCCGGTAATCAACGCACTCAAAGAGCTTCTCAATCGGGATGAACTCAATTCTGCCGTTTCTCCTGATGATGACCTCCGTATTACCGGTGACGCTATCAGCATAGAGCACTTTAAACCCGAATCTCTCCGCCTCCTTAATCGTGGTCTCTATGTAGTGCCTTCCCCATGCTGTAACGCTCTCGGCGCACTCCCTTGAGTACCATCTTGCCTTTGGATAACCCTGATAGCCGTAATAACTGTTGTGGGCGTAGAGCAATCCAAAACCTGCAAGGAAGTTTTCATTCTTTTCAACACTGAGGTCATAAACGTATCCTTCATAATCTTCTGTCTCCACACTCTTTACAGTATCAAGAGTTAGATCGTTTTCTACAAGCCACGCTATCATTTTGGCCTCTTTTTCGTTAAGCTTTCCCTTCGCGAGGAGTTCCTTGAATTTAGTGAAGCTCATGTTCTTCTGGAATCTCCTCCCAAAGGTTTCTTCCAGGATTTCTTTTGGGATTATGTTGGAATAGTAAATGTTCTTTTTTCGCTTTATATTCAAGAACTTCAGCTCTTCGTTTATGTAAATTCTGAAAACGCCGCTGTCAAAGCCGAGCTTTATGGATGAAACACCGAGCATGTTGAGAAGGAGGACGAGCTGATTGGCTAAAAGCTCGCTCTTGGTTGATAGCCGGAGTCTCTTTGATGGGTGAACATCACCATCACCTGTGAAGTATCCCTCTAAGAACGCCCATTTAACTTCCTGCGGACTTTCAAATATCTCGCTTGGAATCTTCTTGTTTTCGGCCCCCACACCGCACAGTGTGGCAAATATCAGGTGGGCTATTTTCTTTGGAATTTCAACATAGTTCTTTCCCCTTCTCACTTTGCCGAAGAATCTCCCAGCAAGCCTCTGCATGTCGTCGAGAACCAAGGGGTCTTCGTTGTACAGCTTAACCGAGTAGCTCCATCCGTTCATCTGGTTTCTCTGTGCCCTTGAATAACCCTCACTTACATAGTAGCCG
>JALSON010000108.1 GCA_026986455.1 Thermococcaceae archaeon
AAGCAGGGACAGGGAGTTCGTAATAAGCGTTCCGAGCCTTGAAATGCTCCCCGATGTGTGGATTGCGGGGACGAAGAGCGGGCCGGCCAAACTCAAAGAGATGGGCATAACCCTGATTCCATCGACGAAAATAAAAACCCCGAGCATAAAGGAGGCACTTGCAAACATAGAGTGCAGGGTCGTGGATGCGAGGGACTACGGCGACCACACATGGTTCGCCGGTGAGGTGGTTGGAGCATCGTACAGGAAGGATGCATTTCCCGACGGCATTCCGGATGTCAGAAAAGCAAACTTCCTTGCCCATTCCGCGTGGACAGAGTTCGTAACCTTTGAGAAAAGAGTGCACAAATCGGAATGAAAATGGTATAAATCGGAGGGAATAGATTTTTAAACTTTTTATTCAACCTTTTACTCATGATTGTTCTGGGTATAGAGGGAACCGCGCATACGCTCGGTGTGGGGATTGTGACCGAGAAGGAAGTTCTTGCCAACGTATTTCACACACTTACCACAGAGAAAGGGGGCATTCATCCGAAGGAAGCCGCTGAGCACCACGCGAAGCTCCTGAAAGTGCTTCTGAAAAAGGCCCTTGAAGAGGCACGGATAAGTATGGAGGATATTGACGCCGTTGCGTTCTCCCAGGGGCCAGGTCTTGGGCCATGCCTGAGGGTCGTTGCGACTGCCGCAAGGGCTATTGCCATAAAGCACAGCAAACCCATAATCGGCGTCAACCACTGCATCGCCCACGTTGAGATTACCAAGCTGTTCGGCGTTAAAGACCCCGTGGGTTTATATGTGAGCGGTGGCAACACACAGGTTCTTGCCCTTGAGGGAGGCAGATACAGGGTTTTCGGCGAGACCCTTGACATAGGTATAGGAAACGCCATAGACACGTTTGCGAGGGAGCTCGGCCTCGGCTTCCCGGGCGGACCGAAGATAGAGAGGCTCGCCCGAAATGGTGCGAGATACATTGAGCTCCCCTACGCGGTCAAGGGCATGGACTTGAGCTTTTCCGGGATTCTAACCGAGGCTGTAAGGAAGTACCGCACAGGAAAGTACCGGATTGAAGACCTTGCCTATTCCTTCCAGGAGACGGCCTTTTCAGCCCTGGTTGAGGTTACGGAAAGGGCTCTAGCCCACACGGGCAAGGAGGAGGTTGTCCTCGTCGGGGGTGTTGCAGCGAACAACAGGCTCAGAGAGATGCTCAAAATGATGACCGAGGACAGGGGCGTTGAGTTCTTCGTTCCGCCCTACGACCTCTGCAGGGATAACGGGGCAATGATAGCATACACCGGGCTGAGAATGTACCTCGGAGGTGTTAGATTTGACATCAGGGATACCGTGGTTAAGCAGAAGTTCAGAACCGACGAGGTGGAGGTAACATGGTGAGCATCGAGCCCCTCATTTACTGCATAATTCTTTTCGGGTTAATACTCTCATTTACTGTTTTTCTGGCTGTTAGGATACGCAGATACCCGAAAAACCTCCGGAAGCTTATGGAAATGGCAACAGTATTCGCAGCCATTGGAAGTTTGGGGAGATTTGTGGATATTATTGCACTCTTCAAACGGATACCTCATCATTCACAGATTCATGCGGTGGTCCATGTGGTTTCAATTGGAGGACTCGTGTGGGTGTTTATATCCATGGTTCTGACCCTTGAGAGGTATTATATCCCAATCGCTGCTTCAGAGAAGCTGCGTGAACTCCGGGTTAGCACCGGGGCATATTTATTCCCTTTTGGAACACAGGAGGAGATTCTAAGTCTCCTGAAGGACACTGAAGCCGCAATACTTGCTGTTACCAGAAATCCCGGATTATACACCGAGTTTGGAGACAGGGTGAAAAAGATATGGGTTAGCATGGCCGTCGAAACCGCCGTGCCGCCGACAAAGCTTCACGTGATGCAGGATGCAGTGATAAGGTTTCTGAAGGATGCCGGCAGGGGCATAGTCATCATCGACTGCGTGGAATATCTGATTCTATACAACGATTTCGAGACTGTCTTCAAGTTCCTGACCTCCCTGAAGGATTATGTGATGGTTATGGACTCCACCCTCGTCGTGGCTGTTAAAAGAGGCACGCTATCGAAGCGTGAGCTGACGATTCTTGAGAGGGAATTCCGGCTGATTAAGGAACTAACAATTGAGGGATGAGATGCTCAGGGAAGCCCGGGCTTAAAGATTCTGTGGTGTTTATGATTATATAACTAGATTATAAATTTTCACAAAAAAGTTATAAAAGATGCCGGAGAGCTTTAGCCGGGTGGGAGTATGGAGGCAGGCTACGACATAAAACCCATTCCAAAATCAAAAAGGCAATACACGCTTTTAACGCTCTCAGCGATCTGGTTCGGTGCAGGGATAAGCATCGCCGAGTTCTGGGCAGGGGCTTTGCTCACCCCCGCTCTTTCGCTATGGGCTGCCCTCGGGGTTATACTGCTCGGACATCTGATTGGAAACACCGTCATGGGCCTAATAGCCGTGGAGGGCGAGGAGACGGGTCTCCCCACCATGGTTCTCTCAAGAGCCGCCCTCGGAATCAGGGGGTCGCTTCTTCCCTCGGCCCTTAACTACCTTCAGCTCATAGGATGGACCGCCATAATGCTCATAGTCGGGGCAAACGCCATGAATGCGGTTTTCGGAAAGGGTTACAGCGTGTGGGTGCTCGTCCTCGGAATTCTGGTTACAGCATGGACATACATCGGCCCGAGGAACTGGGAAAAGATTGAGAAAGCCGCCGCAGCCCTTCTCCTGCTTCTGGCAGTCTGGCTCACATACACGACGCTGGAGCAGTTCTCCCTCACCGCCCTGCTGTCGAAGCATGGGACGGGAGGAATGGGCACAATGCTCGCACTCGACCTTGTAATAGCCATGCCGCTCTCGTGGGCCCCGCTCATAGCGGACTACTCAAGATTTGTCAGGGGTAGGGAGGGAGCGTTCTGGGGAACATACCTCGGCTATTTCATCTCCTCATCCCTGTTCTACTTCGTCGGGGCGCTGACAAACATGGCCGTCGGTGAGAGCGACCCGATTAAGATAATAGCCGCCTATGGCCTTGGAATACCTGCAATGCTGGTAATAATCTTCTCAACGGTAACGACAACATTTCTCGATGTTTATTCAGCCGCAATAACATACAAGAACATTTCACCGGAAGCCGATGCCAGAAAGCAGGTTCTCCTCATAGGGATGCTCGGAACCGCCCTTGCCCTCGTGTTCCCGGTCGACAGGTATGAAGGCTTCCTCCTGTTGATAGGGGGAGCTTTTGTCTCGCTCGCTGCAATAATGCTCACGGACTACTTCATCGTAAAGAAGGGCTATGATCCCGATGAGCTGCTGGATGAGGAGGGCAGATTTGCGGGCTACAATATCAGAGCCCTGATCATATGGCTGGCGGGCTTCCTGTTCTACATGCTTCTGGCCGTTGAAGGGCTGTTTGGAATTCACATTCCGCTTTTGAGCGCTCTCGGAGCCAGGCTCGGCTCCAGCATCCCGACATTTGTCCTTGTGAGCATTCTTTACTGGCTGCTGGGGAGGTGATATGATGAAAATTGATGCCCTAACCGTAGCCGAGGCCCTTGAAAAGCTCAGAAGGAGAAGGCCGCTGGTGCACAGCATAACAAACTTCGTCGTGATGAACACCACGGCCAATGCCCTGCTCGCAATCGGGGCATCTCCAGTCATGGCACATGCGGAGGAGGAGCTGAAGGAGAT
>JALSON010000109.1 GCA_026986455.1 Thermococcaceae archaeon
CAAGGTTACCAAGGTTGCCGAGGATGTGGAGCACGGTCAGGCCGGAGCAAACCTGAAAGCCCTCTACCTCGGCTCGGATGATAAATACTATTACGTGGTCGTGACGACCAACAACACCGAGAATTGGGACGTCGCCTATGGAATCGCCATAGACGCAAAGGATGGTGGTTACAACGGAACCTCAGATTCATGGGGAAGGAACATCTGGTTCTCCTTCAGCCCGGATTATGAGGCCTATGTATACTGGAATGCAGGGGATAAGTCCGTGGATGCAATGAGCTTTGCCGAGTGGAAGGCCGGAAAATGGGAGTACTTCAAACCGGGTGAGGCAGGAGTTAAAATCTCATACGTGACCGGCTCCCACGGGATAAAGCAGCTCGTGTTCATGATTCCGAGGTCGCTCATCCCCGACCCGGAGAAGGCTAAGGTCAGCGCGTTCGTCACAGGAGCGGATTCGGGAACCTCAGCCGTCGACTGCCTGCCCTACGACAGGACAATGAACGACCAGGCGAATGAGTGGAACGACCTTGACTGGATAACCACATATGCCACCCTCAACAGAACCGGGAGTGAGGTTCCGAAGAAGATAACCATTGACGGAGCCCTTGCGGACTGGCAGAACGCCAAGATCGTGGTCAGAGGTAAGAACTCCGAATATGCAGGAGCAAACCTCGTGATGCTCGGCGTGGACTACGACGACAACTACCTCTACATAGCCCTCGAAGCAAACAACAGCGAGAACTGGGACCTGAGCTACGGAATCGCTCTGGATGTTAAGGAAGGCGGCTACACCGGAGACAGGGATGCATGGGGCAAGCTGATAAAATTCACGGAAGGGGTGGATTACGAAATCTACGGCTGGTGGAACAGCAAAACGAAGAGGCTTGAGTACAACTTCGGCAAGGACACGGGGATGCAGATGGTCAAGTATGAGGACGGAAAATGGACGTACGACTGGAACAAGCAGTTTGAGGGCTTCAGGACGGCATACTTCGGAGGGGCATCAGGCCTGCAGACGGTCGAGATCAGAATTCCATGGGAGGCTATAGGCGGGAAGCCCAAAGAAGTGAAGATTATGGCATGGATAGCGGGAGGCGACAACACGTCGGCGGTTGTAACGCTGCCGGATGACAAGGCGGTTCACGACAGCGCAAACGAGTGGAGCGACACGGACACTCTGAGCAACTTCGTTAAGGTCATGATTTCCTGATTCTGATTTCTGTTTATTCTTTTTATTTTTATTTAGCCTTAGTTATTTTTGAGTTTCAATTTTCGTTTGGTCCTCTCTTCCTCATACAAGCGTTTTAAACAGGTAGATGCTCATGGCTATCGCCAGCTGATTTGAGAAGTTGTCATCCGGGGGAAGATCGTAAAATTCGGCCAGCATACCGGCAAGAGCCCCCACAGCCGCATATGGAAAGCTCATCAGGAGGAGCAGAATGGCAAGGGCTGAGAGGAGGTATGCCAAACTGCCCTCAACACTCTTACCGTTCCTGAAGCGGTGGCTTCCGAAGGTTTTGCCTATTATCGCCGCCATCGCATCCCCCACCGTGGCGACTGCAATCGCTCCAATCGCCATATCCCTCGGAAAGAAATAGACAACTATGAATGCCCCTGCCGCAAAGTATATATGTGCAGCAATTCCGCTCCGCTCCTCCTCGCGGGTTATCTCGTCTATGTTCTTCTCAAGGGTGGATATGACCTCCTCCTGCACATAGATACGCAGAATTTTCTTTATTTTATCTCTGAAAGCCTCGACAATCCTGAAGGGTTCCAAAATAAGGAAAACAACCATGGCGACCCCGATAAACGTGAGCGTAAATGTCCTGTCGGAGATTGCATAAATCGCCGGAACTATCAGACCCGTGAGGTGAAGGGCCTTCCTTTTAAGCTCTCTTTTCATGCTCACGTCTTATCACCTCCAGAGCCTCAAGGAGGTTCCTCACGACATAGTCTGCATTCTTTGCACCTCTGCCCCTGAAATAGCCCCGGTTTACGAGAATCGTGATCGCTCCAATTGATTTCCCTCCCCTCATGTCAGTTTCGTCCCTGTCGCCGATCATGTATACCTCAGATTCCCCCGGGAACAGCTTTCTCGCAAGGATGAAGTTGTGGGCCTCAAACTTGCTGTGTCCGGTTTCGCCGCTTATTATGATGCCGTCAAAATAGTCCTTTATGCCGAGATATTCAAGCTTTTTTCTCTGCCAGTAGCTTGAGGAATCCGTTATCAGAATAAGCCTCGCACCCATATTCCTGAGTCCGTCAAGAAAAGGTTTTGCATCCGGAAAAAGCCTGAGATTGGAGAAAAAAACTCTGTCGACAAGCTCAAACATCTCGTCGAGCTCATCCTGCGGCACGTGTTCGTAGACCTTCCTCATGGCCCTCTCAAGGATCCTGTCGAGATCAAGCAGATGGAGCTCCCTTATCTGCTCCAGATCCCTGTATCTGCTGGTAACTATGTAGAAAAATGCCCTGAACTTCCTTTTTCTGAGAAGATGGGGGAGCAGCCTCAGAATGGTATGTTTCCCGGCCTCCCACGTGTTACACAGCGTATCATCGAGGTCAATGAGCACAAGCATATTCAAACCTTCACCTTTCGGTTTTTAATTTTTGGGTTGTTAAGGAGCGTGTCTAAAAGTTGGGGTTGTTTCATTTTACGGGCATTATGTTTGAAGTTTTTTTGCCTGTTCAAGATGCATCTTCCGAATCCATCATAACAAACATCAATAGTTTTAGACACGCCCGGTTGTTAAGATGATATTGATATCCTGACTTCCCTCAGTCCTGATAGGACGGTTAGAACAGGAAAACAAGATTTAAAAAAAGAGTGCATAATTTCCATTGATGGGCATGAGAGGGGAACTCCTGATAGCAGGTGGAATCGTGCTTATCCTCATTGGATTCATGATGATATTCTTGGGAACGATTATGAGCGCCAGCGGGCAGGGTGAAGTCGAGGGCGGAGGAGTCATAATGATAGGCCCTGTTCCCATAGTCTTCGGAACGCAGAGGGGTGCAACCCTGGCGATGATACTTGCTTTGCTCCTGATGATCCTGTGGATTGCAGGAGCACTGCTCTGGAGGAGGGGATGAGGTGAACCAGACCTTTCCATTTGTAGCAGCAGGGAATATAATGGTCTCCCCTGAGTACGGAGCATCCCCAAAGGAGGGAATGATGTGAATTACCTCTTCGCACTGGCTATTCTGCTGGTTGTTGCAAAGAGCCTTGAGTGGCTTTTTGAGAGAAGAAGCATCCCTCCCATAATAGCCCACGTTCTGACGGGAATAATCCTCGGGCCCTTCATCCTCGGAGTAATCCAGCCCCTCGGAGAGCTCAAGGTTCTATCTGAGTTCGGACTGCTCATGATGATGCTGTACATGGGTCTAACGAGCAATTTCTCAGCAATAGCCCAGAACACGAAGAAATCCGTCGTCGTTGCGGCAATGGGGGTTGCGTTCTCATTCCTCCTCGGGTTTGCCACGGTGATGACTTTCGGGGAAGGCCTAGCAGCTGCCATATTTGTGGGCATAACCCTCGGAAACACCGCAATAGAGGTCACGAGCGGAATACTCGTCAAGGAGAGGGTTAAAAGGGAGGTCTCATCAATCCTGATGGGTGCCGCTTTCGCCGATGACATAATAGCCGTCTATCTCATAGGCATAATAACAGCTCCGGCCAGGGGAGAGTTTAAAC
>JALSON010000110.1 GCA_026986455.1 Thermococcaceae archaeon
CTGGCTCTCGCGCGCGGTATCTGGTGCCCCATCAGGGCGACTATCCTATCGGCCTTTGCTTTGCCGTGCCTCAGCATCTTGTTTTCCGTCTTTATCTTCTCAATCCTGAAGGTGTAGCCTCCGACCTCAAGAACCTCGCCGACAACGAACTCCTCGTCCCTCGGCACCTTGACTTTGAAGGACTGGGTAACTCCTCCGGGCAGGTATATGGAAACCCCTACGACCTTAGGATAGGTGAGGCTCTCCCCCCACAGGGTTTTTATCTCTCCTATCTTCCCTCTCTTAACCCTTTTGTCGCCCTCAAGCTCAATGCCGGTTATTCTGACTTCATCCCCCTCAATATCAACTATATCTCCAATGGCTATCTCCTCGCCCTCCGGAAGCTCCGCTTCGCCTTTGAAGCTCCTCTCATGTCTGCTGATAATGAGGGGGACCCTGACAAGCTTTGGGAGGGTTGTATGCCAGACGCTGCCGCATTCCCGGCATTTCAGCGTTAGCTCTCTCCCTCTCTCCTTGATAACCTCAACGTCCTCACTCCCGCATTCGGGACAGATAAAATACTCCTCCATCTTTCTCACCCCTCGATGCTTTCCCCCTCACTTTATAAACCTACCCTCCTCTGTTGGTAACCTGCGGGCGCTCTATAACGACCGGCTGGGAGTGTTGTTAAACCCATCCGGCCATATCGAACGAAATCCCATAAACTACCCTTCCCTGAGCTGAATTCTGTAGCTCCTGCCTTCTCTTGTTCTCTCTATGAGGCCTTTCTCCTCCATCTCCCGCAGGAGAATGCTAACCTTTGCCTTTGAGACACCGAGGCGCTTGACGAGCTCGCTCTGGAGAACCGGCCCTTCCTTCAAAATCTCAATGATTCTCTCCTCGTCGCTCTTAAGTATCTCCCTTCTTGTTCTTTTCCTCTCCCTGCGCTCCCTGTAAAGGATTCCACCAAAGAAACCGCCGACAAATGCAGAGATGAATATCACCACCATCCATAGGGGAGATGTTTTTCTGGGTGGCTTGATCTCTTCAGAGAATCCGACTATGAAGTAGAACTCGTCCCCTGCATTAACCTGAATCTTCTTCCACTCCAGAATCATCCTGCTGGCCGAGCTCTCAACTTTGCTGGGAGAGGGAATTATGGGAGAGAGAACTGCATAGCCCTTGGGGACGAAGAGGCGGGCGTAAAAAACACCGACCGGCTGATTAAAGCGCACGTAATAGGCAAACTGCTGCTTCCCTCCAACCTCCTGAACCATACCGCTCGTCAGAAAGCTGATTCTTATCCTCACCCTGTCGTCTTTGTTTACCTCCGGAAAGCTCACATATACCGCATTTACGCCGCCTGTTATCTTTTCCGCGGTTATATTGCTGGCCAGCGTGTTGCCGTTGATCGAGACGATTGCGTCGAGGTTTTCAACCGGATACTCCGTGTAGAAAACATACCTGTTGAAGGGCTGGTTGGCCTTAAGAACCACCTCGATTGTTTCCTTAACGGAATTCTGGCTGAGCAGGTCAAAATACAGGGAATAGCTCTCTATGCTGTACTCCTCCTCGGTCTGGGAGGATGCGAGGGGGAGCAGCATGAGGAGTAGCACGAACACGAGAGCAGCGCCGATTAGAGCTGGCTTCCCTCTTCGGGGTTCTTTATTTTCAACAGGGGACATACGTTCATACACTCCATGCAGTGGGTGCATCTGATTGAATCAACAACTATCTTCCTGCTTTTCGGGTTTATGGTGATGGCTTCCTCGGGACACCGGCCCACGCACACACCGCAGCCAACACACTCATACGCTCTCTTTACGAGGTGATATGCCTGAATGGCATCTCCGAACTCCCCGGCAAATGCGGCCTCCTCTGTGAATTTTACACCACCCGCTTTTATGTAGTTTTCGCCTCTCTCCACCTCCCCGAGAATCGGAGCGACCTCACCTATTCTTTTCAGGTTTATGAACGTGTTGAACCTTACGACAAAGGTTCCATTCTCCTCCTTCAGGGAGTACTGTACGGGTTCCCATATTCTCTTCTCCGGAAGTCCAATGCCGAGCCTTTCAGCCAAGGCTTTCTGTCCTCTGCTCGGCTTTTTCCAGCGCCAGAATCCATGGGATACCCATTCTTCGGGGAGGTTAAAGCGCTTTCTCCATCTCTCAAGCTCCCTCTCCCATTTAGACCACAATTCGGGTTTCTCCTCCTTGAGGGTGTAAATCTCTGCCAGGGACGAGCTGGGGCACAGGAAGCATCCTATTCTGTCGAGCCTGTCCTCATAGAGAGGGTTGTATCTGAGCCCGCGGGAGAATATATACAGCCATACTTCGAGGGCGTTCCAGTGGAATATCGGCGATGCCCCTATCTCATTCGGAACCCAGGGGTTTTTCCAGACCCTCGGCTGTTTGTATCTCTGTATGCTCTCATATTTCCTCTGACCAACGAACATGAGGACGCCTTCGGGATAGTGCTCCTTTATCGAGAGCGTTATCGGGCCGAGCTTCGTAACCTTGCAGCACCAGCGGTAGTCCCTCCCCGGAGGTGAAAAGACATGCAACGCCCTCCAGAATGCATCCCCGGCATCCGCCACTATGAACTCAATGCCTCTGCTTTCAATCTCCCTTCTGATTTCATCAACGTATTCGAGGGTTTCTGGGAACTCTATGCCGGTGTTGTTGAAAAACACCGAGAAACCTGTTCCAAACTCCTCCATGGCAAGACCAAGAACCGCCAGGCTGTCCTTTCCGCCGGAAAAGGCGACCGCCATCGGGCGGGATATCCTCTCGGCGGTTTTCCTCATGAATCTGCGCGCTTCTTTAACCCTCTCCTCCAGGGCATGGCGATTTGCCCTCAGAACATCCTCAATTCCCGCTTTTCTGCCCTCGCGATAGTGCACGCTCCTCTGCCTTCTGGTTTTTATTCCCGTCCCCCTTTCCCTCTTCATCAGGGCGGCATAATCCTTCTTGGCTATTCCGGTCGCAACCACATCGCCGCCGGGCGATATTACGACAACGTCATCTCCCACCCGGATCGATGCTTCAGCTTCTATGATTCCAACAGCCAGAACGTTTGAGCCGTTTTTTACGGGCTCAACAGCGCCTTCATCTATTATTACCCACTTTTTCATGGCCCTCCCGAAACGCCTCCACAGAGCCGTGGCGCCTTCCACCTTAAGCCCGGGCTTCCATTTGAGCTCCAGGGGATCGAAGCGGAGCCAGCCGAAGATGTATCCATCCACGATAATCTCATAGACGTCATCCTCTCCGGGGGTCTTGTTCAGGAGGATTATCTTTCCCTCCAGCAGCTCGCCCACATTAGCACCGTAGTGATTCTCAAACTCACGCCTGATAAAATCGATATCGCTCTGAAATGCAAACCTTACATCCGCCGGAGGAGTCAGGTTAACCCTAAACACTCCTTCCTTCCCGTGAATGTCGCATCCATCACCGATTAGAGGAACGTTGCATCTCTCGCACCAGTTAATGTGTGCCTTCCCAAGAAACACAGGTCTTCCCATGCTCTCACCCAAGGAATGAGAAAGGTGGAGGGTTTATAACGCTTGGGTTCTCATGCCGGATACTGCTGGGATACCTGCAGGGTACCGGCCCCGCCCTAAAGGACGAGGCTTGTGAAAAGAAAAATGTCATTGTTGAGCCTATCCCTGCCGTACCCAATACCGCTAGCTTTTCCTCTCCT
>JALSON010000111.1 GCA_026986455.1 Thermococcaceae archaeon
AGACGAGGAAGGGCTACATGTTCGAGGTGGAGGACGGGACCGGGGTCATCAAGGTTTTTATCGGGAGGGATAAGGAGGACTACAGGAAGGTTTTTGATATAGTTCCCGATGCCGTTGTTGCCTTCAAGGGATACTACTCCAAAAAGGGCATTCTCTTCGCCAACAGCATCTACCTGCCCGATGTTCCCCTCTACAAGAGGAATAAACCGCCGCTCGATGAGAAGGTCTATGCGGTGCTTTTGAGTGATATACACGTGGGGAGCAATAAGTTCTGTGAAAAGGCGTTCATAAAGTTCCTTGAGTGGCTTAACGGTGAGGTGAACAGCAGGGAAGAGGAGGAGATTGTGAGCAGGATCAAGTACATAATAATCGACGGCGATGTTGTCGACGGCGTTGGAATCTATCCGGGTCAGTACAGCGAGCTGGTTATCCCCGATGTCTTTGATCAGTACGAGGCCCTCGCAAATCTTCTGGCTAACGTTCCTGAGCACATGACAATGTTTATCGGGCCCGGAAACCACGATGCTGCAAGGATGGCACTTCCCCAGCCCGGGTTCTACAAGGAATATGCGCACCCGATTTTAAAGCTTAAAAATGCGGTGATAATAAGCAATCCTGCCGTTATAGACCTTCACGGGAGGGAGTTTCTCGTCTACCATGGCAGGGGAATTGAGGACATTGTCTCGTTCATCCCCAACCGGAGCCACCACAGGCCTGCGGAGGCCATGGTGAACCTCCTGAAGCTCCGCCACCTCGCTCCGACGTTTGGCGGAAAGGTTCCAATAGCTCCGGATCCGGAGGATTTGCTGGTGATTGAAAGCGTTCCTGACCTCTTCCACACAGGGCATGTGCATGTTCTCCAGTATCAGGTCTACCACGGGGTGTTCCTCGTAAATTCCGCCACATGGCAGGCCCAGACCGAGTTCCAGAAGATGGTCAACATAGTCCCGACCCCGGGCAAGGTGCCGATTATAGATATCGAGACCGCCCGTCTGAAGACGGTTATAGATTTCGGTAAATGGTGCGAGGGGGTTTAACATGGATATATACAGTGAGGAGATGAAGGCGTATTTTGAACGGCTGCAGAAGGAAATTGACAAAGCCTATGAACTGGCCGAAAAGGCCCGGGCAACCGGTCTCGACCCCTCCAGAGAGGTTGAGGTTCCCCAGGCGACCGATATGGCCGGGCGTGTTGAGAGCCTCGTCGGTCCCAAGGGCGTTGCGGAGAGAATAAGGGTTCTGGTGAAGGAATACGGTAAGGAGCTCGCATCGTTAAAGGTTGTTGATGAAATCATAGAGGGAAAATTCGGGAAGTTTGAGAGCAAGGAAAAGCTGGCTGAGCAGGCTGTGAGGACAGCTCTGGCAATTCTCACCGAGGGAATCGTCTCTGCCCCCCTTGAAGGTATAGCCGATGTTAAAATCAAGAAAAATTCTGATGGGAGCGAATACCTCGCCCTCTACTACGCCGGCCCGATAAGGAGCTCCGGCGGAACGGCTCAGGCTTTGAGCGTTCTCGTTGGCGACTATGTCAGGAAAAAGCTGGGTCTTGACAGATTTAAACCCACAGACGAGCACATAGAAAGGATGGTTGAGGAGGTAGACCTGTACCACAGGGCCGTTACGAGGCTGCAGTACCACCCGAGTGCTGATGAGGTAAGGCTGGCCATGAGGAGCATTCCTGTGGAGATAACGGGTGAGGAAACGGATAAGGTAGAGGTGAGCCACAGAAACGTTCCCGGTGTCGAAACAAATCACCTCCGCGGCGGTGCAATACTCGTTCTGGCGGAAGGTGTCCTCCAGAAGGCCAAGAAGCTGGTGAAGTACATAGATAAGATGGGTATTGAGGGCTGGGAATGGATTAAGGAGTTCGTCGAATCGAAGGAGAAGGGAAAGGTCTCGGGGGAGCTGCCGGAAGCGAGTGACAAAACAGAATCTGAAAGAACAGAGGAAAGTGTCAAAAAAGGCTTTTACTACGAACTCTATGAGAAGCTCAGGGAGAATATAGCTCCAAACTCAAAGTACACGAAGGAGATAATCGGTGGCAGACCTCTCTTTGCGGAGCCTTCGAGGAACGGCGGCTTCCGCCTCAGATACGGCCGCTCAAGGACGAGCGGGTTTGCAACCTGGTCCATAAATCCCGCGACAATGCTGATTCTCGACGAGTTCCTGGCTGTGGGAACCCAGATGAAGACCGAGAGGCCGGGAAAGGGCTGTATAGTTACCCCCGCCACGACCGCAGAGGGCCCCATTGTCAAGCTCAGAGACGGCTCCGTTCTCAGAGTCGATGACTATGAAACCGCCCTGAGGATAAGGGACGAGCTTGAGGAGATTCTCTACGTAGGGGATGCCATAATAAACTTCGGCGACTTTGTTGAGAACAACCAGACTCTCCTGCCTGCAAACTATGCGGAGGAGTGGTGGATTCAGGAGTTTGTTAGGGCTGTGGAGGATGTGTATGAGCTCAGGCTGAGGCCCTTCGAGGAAAATGCGGACGACGTACTGGAAGAGGCTGCTGATTACCTCGATATGGATGCCGGATTTCTGAAGAAGCTCCTGAAGGATCCTCTGAGGGTCAGGCCGAAGGTGGAGGAGGCCATACACATTTCCAGAATCCTTGACATACCATTCCACCCCCACTACACCCTCTACTGGAATACGCTCAGGCCTGAAGAGCTTTCATCGCTCCAGAATATCCTCATAAATGCCCAGATCGAATGGGCCGAGTACAGGGGGGTAAAATATGCCAGAAGAATCCTCATTCCCCTTGATGTTCTTGGAAGTGCAAAGCGCCATCTCGAACTTCTCGGCCTTCCCCACAGGGTGGAGGATGGAAGCGTTGTTGTTGAATATCCGTGGAGCGCCGCCCTGATGACCCCCCTGATGAACCTTGAGAAAAGGATAGAGGTCAAAGAATTCTACACGCCGATAGACCTGATAAACGAGGCAGGCGAGATAAAGCTCAGGGACAGGGGCATAAGCTGGATAGGTGCGAGGATGGGGAGGCCCGAGAAGGCAAAGGAGCGGAGGATGAAGCCCCCAGTCCATGTTCTCTTTCCCATCGGCCTTGCGGGGGGCAGTTCGAGGGACATAAAGAAGGCTGCTGATGAGGGCAGGAGCTCATCCGTGGAGATAGCCCAGTTCAGGTGCACCGAATGCGGCCATGTTGACATATTCCCGAAGTGTCCCGTCTGCGGGGCCCGGGCAGAGCTCCTCTACACGTGTCCGAAGTGCGGCTTCCAGTCAATGGAGGATACGGTCTGTCCTAAGTGCGGGATTGACATGAAGCCTTACGTCAGGAGGAAAATCAACCCCTCCGAGCTTCTGAGCAGGGCAATGAGCAATGTAAGGGTCAATACCCTTGACAGACTTAAGGGCGTCATGGGAATGACCTCGGGCTTCAAGATAGCGGAGCCTCTTGAGAAGGGAATCCTGAGGGCCAAAAACGATGTCTACGTGTTCAAAGACGGCACCATCAGGTTCGATGCCACAGATGCTCCCATCACCCACTTCCGCCCGAGGGAGATAGGGACAAGCGTTGAAAAGCTCCGCGAGCTCGGCTACACCCACGACTTCGAAGGGAAGCCCTTGGTCAGCGAGGATCAGATTCTTGAGCTCAAGGTTCAGGATGTTATCCTGTCTAAAGAGGCTGGAAAATACCTTGTGAGGGT
>JALSON010000112.1 GCA_026986455.1 Thermococcaceae archaeon
ATGCCGTAGGCGTGGGCAGTGTTGATAAGTTCCACAAGTTCCTGCTTTGAGCCGAAGCGCGTTTCAAGGGTTCCCTTCTGATAGTATTCGCCAAGATCAAAGAAGTCATAGGGGTCATAGCCCATTGAGTAGCCCCCGCTGGCGCCTTTTTCGGCAGGGGGCAGCCATATCGCCGAGATGCCATCGGAGGCCCATTCGGGTATTTTTTGCTTTATGGTATCCCACCATACTCCACCTGCGGGGACGTCCCAGTAGAACGCTTGCATTATAACTCCGCCGTTTTCAAGGGTTTCGGCTCTGGCTGGAACTGCTGTTAAGCTTATCAAAAAAAGCAGCATCAGAACCGCGGCAACGATTTTCTTGGCCATGGCGATCACCTGAGGGGTTTTACAAATATATCACCGGCAGTGAAATATTTAAACTTTGTCCTTACCTATACATCCCTGAACACTATTGCTGATTCAGATACCGGCAGAGGATCATAAATTTCGTCATTCTGGACGCTGGCAGAATGTTCGTGGAGTTCTGATCTAATCCTCCAGCTTCAGGAGATTTCTGATTTCCCTTATCTCCTTCTGGAGCTTCGGGGAATTCAGGAGGACAAGCGTGTTCATTAAATAAAGGAACTCAACCTCGGTTATGTCGATCTGTCTGAGCTTCTCCAGGTATTCCTTTGAATTTTCGTCGATTTCCTTGAGAATCCTCTCCATCAGTTTCACAAATCTGCACTCGTCCTCCACCCAGAACCCCACATGCTTCAATAGATTCAATATGGCTTCTGCTTCGATGCCGAAATATTTTTCCCTGATTTCCTCAACTTCCTTCTCGTCTTTCTCGGGACGTATCATGAATATTCTCGCTGTTCTTGCGTAGATGCGTTCTGCTCCTTCTTTTCCAATTTCCTCGACGAAGCCTGCTTTTTCGAGGGTTTTTATATGTCTGTAGATTGTTGTCCTGTCCCGGTGCAGCATCATGGTGAGCTCTCTTATGCTCATAGGCCCCCTCCTGAGAAGGTGGAGGATTTCAAACCTCGTTTCGTCAGCGAGTATCTTTATCCTTTCCGGCTCACTAACTATTATTACACCTTTTACCATCCAAATCCCCAAAATTCCGCTTTGATCAAAGCTCGATGAGTGTGTTTAATCTCCTGGCCTTCTCGCACAGCCTGCAGCTCTGGAAAAACACCAGTATGTTTAACAGGTGAAAGAGCTCTATTTCGCTCAAATCTATATCCGCCTGTGAGATTCTCTTTATTATGGGCTGTGCGTTTACTTCGATTTCATCGAGTACTTCCCTGGTCAGGACCACCAGGCCTTTTTTGTCCTTTATCCTGATGCCCACCTTCTCAAGTATCTGGACAAGCTTTTTTGCCTCCACCTGCAGGTATGCCTGCCTGAAGTGCTCCACACTGGCATCCGGATCCGCTTTTATAAGAAAAATCCTCGCTGTTCTTGCGTATATCCGTTCATTGCCCTCCTGACCTATCTCCTCGACGAAGCCTGCTTTTTCGAGGGTTTTTATGTGTCTGTAGATTGTTGTCCTGTCCCTGTCAAGAATTTCCGTCAGCTCATTTATGGTCATCGGACGCTCCCTCAGGAGCTCCAGAATCCTGAAGCGGGTGTTCTCCGAAAGAATCTTTACCCTTTCAGGCTCCGTTATTATGATAACATCCTTCATGAAAACACCTCAATACTCTTCGAGCCTGTCCTGAGGTGTTTCGCTTTCTTCGACTATCTTCTTTCCCGCTGCGACCATATCTATGCTGTGCACAACTCCGCCGAACTCCTCGATTGTCCTGACTATCTCGTCGTAATCAAGATTGTCCCCCACAATGGTTATCTTGATGTTCTCGGTCTCCTTGTCGATTTCCACGAGTGTTATGTTGACTCCATCAACGCCTTCTACCTCGCTCAGCCCCAGAGCCAGCTCCGTGACTATGGGCTGGTGGGGCTTAAGAACATCCAGCACAAGTAACCTGATACCCCTGGCCATCCTTCATCATTCTTCCTTTTGTGTTTCACTTCTTAAGGATTTCTCCCAGGCTTTCAAGCAGTTTTATGGCCTCCCTGTCCCGGCCGATTTTGGCCATTGAAAGCCACTCTATGGCGTGTATAATGTCCTCATTGGAGAAATCCTTCAGTTTTTCCTCTCTGGCTTCTATGTCATTGGAAATTTCGGTTTTGTATTCGTGCTCTTTTTCCAGGAGCCTGTCCATGGTGTCCAGAAGCTTCTCTTCGTCGAATTTATACCCAAGGGCCTTGAAGACCTCAAGCTTTGTCCTGAGTCTTGCCCTCGCCATATAGCGGAGCTCCTCGTCTCCGAGGTAGAGGTTTATGTAAAATGCATCGGCTGTTCTCCCGTAGTATTTCTCCACAAGGTTGCCCTTCATCTCCGTCCTCTTGACCTCGACCAAGCCGGCCTCCTTGAGCTTTTCGATGTGGTGGTATATCGTCTGGGGGGTCTTGCCGAGTATCTCCGAGAGCTGGGAAATAGTCATCTCCTTGTTTCTGAGCAGCTGAAGAATCTTTCTCCTCGTATCTTCGAGCATAAGCTTTATTACTTCGGGGTCTGCAATAACCTTAACCTTCTTCGTCATTCCGCTCACCTATTTTAACGTTCTAATTTGAATTTGAGCGTTCTGCAATATAACCTTTTCCCTTTATGGATAATTTATCCAAGCTGGAAAGTTTTATAAATGTAAAAGTCCAAGCGGCTCTGGAGGTGGGGACATGAACCTCGACTTTTTGTTCTACCCTGAGAGTGTTGCTGTCATAGGGGCCTCAAACAAGCCTGGGAAAATAGGAAACTCGATAATGCGCTCCGTGACAATGCACTTCACCGGAAAGGTTTATCCGGTCAACATAAAGGGGGAGGACATTGAGGTAAACGGAAAGGTTTTCAAATCCTACAGGAGCATCAGGGATATACCTGACGAGGTTGACGTTGCGGTTATAGCAGTTCCAGCAAGGTTCGTGCCTGATGTCATTGACGAATGCGGGCAGAAGGGGGTTAAGGCAGCAGTTGTCATCTCTGCGGGCTTTAAGGAGGCCGGAAACGTTGAGCTTGAGGAGGAGCTCGTGAAGAGGGCAAGAAAGTGGGGAATAAGAGTGGTTGGCCCGAACTGTCTCGGTGTTACAAACATTGAGAACGGCTTCGACTGCAACTTCAATCCTCCGGAGAGGCAGGCGAGACCGAAATTCGGGGGAATAGCCTTCATGAGCCAGAGCGGTGCCTTTGGGGCCGCCATCCTTGACTGGGCTGCGAGGCATGAAATCGGAATGAGCAAGTTCATCAGCTTGGGAAACATGGCTGATCTGGACGAGAGCGACTTTATGAGTTATCTGAAGGATGATCCCAAGACGGGTGTTATAACTGCCTATCTCGAAGGTGTAAAAGATGGCCGGAAATTCTTCCAGAGAGCCAGGGAGACCACGCTGGTCAAGCCGGTCGTGATTCTCAAGGCCGGAAGAACCGAGGCCGGGGCAAAGGCTGCCGCATCACATACAGGTTCCCTCGCCGGTTCCTACAGGATATATGAGGCCGCATTTGAGCAGACGGGTGTTTTGAGTGCCAAAAGCATGCGCCAGCTCTTCAACTATGCAAAGGCTTTAACAATGCAGAAGCCGGCGAGGGGAGACCGGGTCGCGATAGTGACCAACGGCGGTGGA
>JALSON010000113.1 GCA_026986455.1 Thermococcaceae archaeon
AGCAGGGGCGTTAAATTCCTCCTCTGGACAAAGGTGCTGGAGTTCAGGCAGGGCGAGGCCGTGCTGAAGAGGGGAAAGGACATTTTTACGGTCAGAGCAAGGTATATCATCGTTGCTCCCGGAAGGGGAGGGGCGGACTGGTTCCACGATGTTGCCCGGAAAATAGGTCTGAAGGCCCGGCACGGCCCCATAGATGTCGGCGTGCGCGTTGAGGTTCCGGCAATAGTTATGGAGCCCATAACGGGCATAAACCACGACCCCAAGTTCCACATCTACACCGACACCTACGACGACTTCGTGAGGACTTTCTGCACAAATCCAAACGGCTTCGTTGTTGAGGAGCGTTATGACGGCTATGTTGGCGTCAACGGCCACTCCATGAGGGACAGAAAGAGCAACAACACCAACTTTGCCTTTTTGAGCAGAATAGAGCTTACGGAGCCGGTGGAGGATACGACGGCCTATGGAAAGAGCATAGCACAGCTCGCAACGACTATAGGCGGGGGAAAACCGCTCCTCCAGAGGCTCGGCGATTTGAGAAGGGGAAGGAGGAGCACATGGACGAGAATAAGGAGAAGCGATGTCGAGCCGACGCTGAGACATGCAACCCCCGGGGACATTGCGATGGCACTGCCGCACAGAATTGTCACCAACATTCTTGAAGGCCTTGAAAAGCTCGACAGAGTAATTCCCGGAGTTGCAAGCGACCATACACTGCTCTATGCTCCGGAAATAAAATACTATGCCATGCGCGCCGAGGTGAATGAAAACCTCGAAACGAGCATAGAGGGCATCTTTGCGGCAGGTGATGGGGCGGGGCTTTCAAGGGACATAGTAAATGCCGCTGCAACGGGACTCTTAGCGGCGAGGGGGATACTCAAGAAGGAGGGCCTCTTCACGGAGAAGGAGTTTAGAAGGCCCGGGAACTGGAGGCATATCATAGAGGAGATGGAGGATTAGCTTTTTAACCGTCCTTTCGTTTTCCTTTTAAGGTGAAAATGTCCAAGATTCCACCAGCGCTCCCTGGGAAGCGAAGCCTCCCGAGATGCTGAGGCCAAAGCCCTAGGCAGGGGCTGTAGAGGTGAGAAAAATGCCCGTGAAATGCAGGTTCTGTGAGAGACCGGCGTTTATAAAACTCCACTACCCGAAGATGTATCTCTGTCCTGAGCACTTCATGGAATACTTCGAGAGAAAGGTGAAGAGGACGATTGAGAGGTATAAACTCCTCAGGCCGGATGAGAGAGTTCTGGTCGTTGTGAGCGGAGGAAAGGATTCCGCGGTTACCGCTCACGTCCTCAAGAAGCTCGGCTATTCCATAGAGTGCCTCCACATCAACCTCGGTATAGGGGAGTATTCGAAGAAGAGCGAGGAATATGCCAAGAGACAGTGCAGGGGCTTGGCTCCCCTCCACATCGTGCGCGTTAAAGAGCTTCTGGGAAAGGGAATCGGTGAGGTCAGGACGAGGAGACCGACCTGCTCTTACTGTGGCCTAACGAAGCGCTACATCTTCAACAAGTTTGCCTACGATAACGGCTTCGATGCGATAGCGACGGGCCACAACCTCGACGACGAGGCGAGCTTCATCCTCGCCAATCTGATGAACTGGAACACCCAGTATCTGGCCAAGCAGGGTCCCCTCCTGCCGGGGGAGGGCAGGTTTGTTAAGAAGATAAAACCGCTATACGAGCTCACCGAGAGGGAGGTCGTTGCATACGCTTTAGCGAGCGGCATAGAGTATCACATGGAAGAGTGCCCGCATGCGGCGGGGGCAACGACGCTTGAATACAAAAGCATACTCAACGACATGGAGGAGAAACGGCCGGGGACAAAAATCAACTTCGTTAAGGGATACCTGAGGAAGAAAAAGCTCTTTGAGGCCGAGCTTGAGGAGTATGAGCTCGGAAAATGCAGCGTCTGCGGCATGCCGGCGCAGGGCGAAAGGTGCTCCTTCTGCAGATTCTGGGGGCGTTCTGAAGAACTCAAATTATAATTAGGGGTGATAATGATGAAAACAAAGAGCGTGCTTCCAAAAATAAAGAGAAGAGTTCTGTCATTTCTCAAAGCATATCATGTATTCCTGCTATTTTCGGCTTCAGTGGCACTTGTGTTTATGTTCTACAGTATTGTGAATGAAGCAGTAGTACCCTTTTTGTCATACCTCTTTGCTTCGCTCTTTTTTATAGTGTCATCTTTGGTTTACAACGATTTTAGAAAGGAGCTGAAAAGAACGCGGTTCTCAATGTGCTGGCGTTTCATTTATAAATACTCCCTATCACCCTCAGGATACGCTGTGCTCCATATAATTATTGGGGCGAGTTTTATGGTAGCGGAGCTTATAAAAGGATATTACCTCCCCCTGGCTCTTCTACTCTCTGCAAAAGGAATGTTTGAATACATAACAAAGAAGCTGATAACGGAATTGGCATCGGTTTCATTGCTCTACTATGAGACAGTTTCTGGTGAAATATACACACTTACCCTAAAAGACCCGTTTTAGGCGAAGAAGTTAATCAGGTAAAGCGTCTTGTCTTTTCCCAGTGAAGCTTTCCAACTAAAAGCCTGAAAAATCCTCTCAGTGTGTATATAACACCTGCAATTAAAAAGATCATAAAATATAGGGGATACAATATGACAAACCACCACGGAACATGGAATCCTGTTCTTTTCATCTCAACCCAGTTGGAATATGCAACTGAAAACCAGAACACCAAAAAGGATAGCACGGACATCATTAAAAAGAATTTCGGACGTGTTAACTCCGGTACTGGCTGTCCTGTTAGTATCAAATACCCATTAAGAACAACTGATAAGATCCAGAATACAGGGACTAAATAGCTTATAAGGTAGAAGTTTCTTGTGACGATCTCTGTAACTGAGGAGCATCCTTTTATGACAAGCCAGTAAAAGTCCGTCATCACCTGCAGGTGACCCTGAGCCCAGCGTGAACGCTGTTTTATGTAATCCCCTAATGTTTCAACTGCCTCTTCCCATCCTACAATCCGGTGATAATACCAAAAGCGGTAATTAGAGATCAGCGCCCTGGCCCACAGCTCCGTGTCCTCAGTAACAGTAACTTTGTTAAACATGCCAATTTTTGTAAGATGGCTGTATCTGTATAGCACAACAGTCCCCCCACACTTTCCATTATCATTGAGCTTCATATCCCCCTCTATAGCCACATTGAAACCAACAAGCCTTTCAAGGGTTATAAACTTGGTAATAAAATTCTTATTCCAGTTTCTTGGCCTGACATTTCCCTGAAGTCCTATTACATAATTCGGGGCATTGTCCATTATCTCCACAAGTTTTGCAAGCGTATCAGGGGACAAAAGATAATCAGCATCCAGAACAAATACATACTCCGGCTCTGGGAATGTCTTTCTAATAACCTCAAGAGCATAGTTCAATGCCCGCGGTTTTTTCCTTCCTTTTTCAGGAGGAACATCTATCACAACGACTCTATCGGGATTTAATTCTTGTATCTTTTTCATGATTTCAAGTGTGCTGTCCTCTGAGTTGTCATTTATCAGGAATAATTTAAAATTCTTATAATTCTGATTGAGAACACTTCTGGCTGTTCTTTCTATAACGGTTTCTTCATTATGAGCAGGTATCAAAACATAAACAAGAGAATCAAGAATTGTGGTTTTCCCATA
>JALSON010000114.1 GCA_026986455.1 Thermococcaceae archaeon
CAATTCTCGCCTTGGCCGAGCCGTGTTTTCCGGGTGAGGAAACCGTTATGTTACCTATCCTGCACGGCTCTCCGTCAATAAGTATGTATCTTCCCGGTTTGAGCTTGCTAACCTGAACCTTGGTCTTATCTCCCATTTTTCAAACCTCCAATCAGCGTTCTAAGGGGGTTAGATTGGGGGAGTTTAAAAAATTTTTGAAGTTAGCCCCTCGTTTTGAGGAGCATGCCGTTCAGGAGAACCGGGAGCACGAAGATCACGCCGACCATCACACCGAGCTGCTGGCCTACGGTGCCCCTGACAAACTTCACGATGAAGAGGGCTGCGGCCAGCAGGCCGAGGACTGCGATGGCCGAGCCGTAAAGCCTAGCATCCTGTCCCAAAACGTTCCTGTTCCTTATCAGGGGAATCATCTCAAGGGCGACCATGAGGGGGAGGTAAGCAAAGAAAGCCGCCAGAAACATCCTCCTCAATGTATCAACCGCGAGGATCATGGAGAGGAAGAGCACCATGCTCAGGGCGATTGAGAGTGCGGTATTTCTTGAGCTCTGTGTGGATTCGCTGATTATGTGCCCCACGGTCTCAATTAGCGGTATAAATGTGGTCATGCCGGCAAAGTATATCGAGAACACGAGGAGATACAGCACCCTGCTGGCTTCAGGTGACCTTGCCGCCACGAGGGCGCCTATTATGTCCTTTGTGAACTTCAGAGCGTCAGCTATGCCGGACTCAGCATAGCGCAGGGCCGTGCCCGGGAAGGTTGCGGCGAGGGCATAGACAAAAATGTAGGTCACGAGAATTCCAATGAGGAGCTGGAGAATATAGCCCGCCCCTATCATCTTTCTGGAGTCAGCTTCCTTTGGAAGGAAAGTCCCCATGACCATGAAAAAGCCGTAACCCAACCCGAGTCCGAGAAATCCTAAAAGTACTATTCTGATCCCATCCCGGAGCGTTAAAGGAGCGTTTGTTGCGGTGATATGCGTCATCAGGGTCTCAAGAGCGAGCTGAACGGAAAGCGACTTCCCGGACGCCGTCAGACTGTAATCCCTTATTATGAAGAAGGAGATAACAACAAAGATGATGAACACGGCCGAAAACCATGTCATCAGAACAAGTGTCTTCTCTTTGGCATGGAAGAGGATAATGGAGGCCAGAATGAGGGAAATGATGAGAATAAGGGCGAGATACAGGATGTCCGAAGCTGCAAATGCTGCGGCAAGAACCGAGGCTGAATAGTAGAGGATCAGGGAGCCTCCGATTATGGCGAAGATGGCGAGGCTGATGGCGATCCCCGGGAATCGTGAAATTTTGGTGAGATATTCAACAAAGAGATACCGGGTTCTCCTGGTTGCCTCGACGCTGAAATAGGGGGCCACAACAAGGACGGCCGTTACAATGAGATACAGCGCAAGTCCCTTGAGCCCGTTCTTGATCAGGATCTGCGGAAACAGCAGAAATGTCCACACACCAACCATATATCCAACGATCAGGAGCGTCATAAGAGCTATTAACCGCTTCATGGTTTTACCCCCCTAATTTTCAGGTGTTACTCTTAAATTAGCTTTGTTTTACGATATAAATTTTTCCGAGGGAAGTGCGTTTTCGTAACTCACCACCACCTCATTTAAAACCGTCCACGCCATGAGGGGCTTTTTATACAGGCTTATCCTTCTCCCTTCAACCCTGCTCCTGAAATCCCCGTGGGGAAATCCTCCGATAATCACGAGGGGGTTTGTATATCCTGTGAGCTCCCTTCCAAAATCGGCCGGCCTGCGGGATTCCCCCCTTTCATGCATCACGAAAATGGCATCCGGATTTATTTCGGCGATGAGTTCCTCAAGAGATTTGCTTTCAAGCCTCAGAAGGGACAGATCCGGTGGAACGGCCCCCTTTCTGAACAGGCTCTCCATCAGCCCGACGAATCTGTTGTAATTCCTTGGAATCCTCGTCTCCGGTTTAACATAAATCACCTCATCATTTCTTGTGTGCACATAGACCCTGAGCCTCCCCTCCTTGTTCAGTATGCTCTCAAGCGCATTTATCAGGCAGAAATGCACTATATCCGGCCGCCCTCTTCTATCACCCTCTTCAAGTTCTTTCATGGCCGAATGGTGATACGTCGCGTCAAGCAGAACTTCACCCGGCTTCCTGCCCCTCCTCCGTGCATAGCTGAGCACTGCCGGATGTTCCGCTATTTTTTCCGGGACGAGCTCAAGCTCGGCATCGGCTATCACAATGTGGAGCACTACCCCCACCTCTGAATCTTTATCCCTCTCTCATCAAGCCCGCTCATTATTCTCTCATACGTGTCTATTCTCATACCGAGCATCTCGGGCGGGATGATGCCGGGTATACAGCTCCCCTCAGCGACGATATGTGCTATAACGGCTGCCGTGAAGCCCGTTACCCTCGCCATAGAGGTAAATCCTCCCTTCTCCTCGTCATACAGGAGGTATCCTATTTCTCTCTCTTCCCCGTCAAGGATGCCCTTTCCAATCACCTGCATTATTGAAAAGTCCGGGCTCTCATAATTCATAAGGGGGGCTATAACTTCGAGGGTTTTGTCCACGTATTCTGGCCTGAAGAATCCGAGCTCCCTCAGAACCTTCATCCTTTCGAGATGACCCGGCCATCTGAGCGTCCACTCCTCAATCCTCTCGGCTTTAACGTTTTCAAGGAGCGAGCGCAGGCCATCGCTGATGAAGGCCTCGAACTCAAACTCCCCGACGGTTACCCTTTTGATATCCTCGAAGGGGTCAACGGATGTAACCCTCCCATCCCGTATAACCCTCGCGGGTCTGGTGTATTCCTCAATAAGATCATGGGGAGACCACGTGATGCGGTAGTAGAGGGGAGGTTTGGGCTCCTTTGGCAGGCCTCCAACGTATATGTGGCCCTCTTTGAGCTCATCCACCTCCTGCCATATCCGCCCCATCAGAATGTTGCTCAGGCCCGGAGCAAAGCCCGCATCAAAGATGACCGTAACCCCTGCCCTCTCCGCTTCATCGCGAAGCTCAAGCGGATTCTCGGGCATGAAGGAAACATCAACCATATCAACGCCCGCCTTTATGGCAGCTCTGACCGAACTGTATCCGAACCTTCCTGGCAGAGCGCCTACGACAAGCTCGAAGCCTTTCATTGCCTCCACAAGTCCGTTGAAGTTTGAGGCATCAATCTCCATCGGCATGGCAAACTTCTCAACCGCCCTGAGCCTTTCCCGGTTTGCATCACCGACATACACATCAACTTTTCCTTCCCTGGCCAGATCATATGTGATGGCCCTACCGACATTTCCGGCACCAAGAACGAGAACCTTCATGACATCACCGGAAATGCTTCACCAAAGGTATATATAAAATGTCCTCCAATAATGCTGAGATGAGACTCAAACTGCCAAGCTTCTTCAGAAGAAAAAAGCTTCCAGAGGCTCTGATATCCTCAGGGGAAAGAAAGATTATGCACATAAGCGATACTCCCGACAACATATATCCCTTTATCCTCAACCTGATCGAAAAGGTCAGGCCGGACTACACAATCCACACCGGCGACCTGGCCGACAACTTCAAGATAGAGAGGAGACCGGAGCTCAAGCCAAAATATGCGGACTCCGTGAGGAGGCTGCTTCACATACTGGAAAATGCAAAATGCGAGGTC
>JALSON010000115.1 GCA_026986455.1 Thermococcaceae archaeon
CCCCGGGATAATAAACCGGCACTTTTCTGGAGAGCGTCTCCCTCACCAGGAATGCCCTTGCGACATCAACTATGTTCTTCCTCAGCTTTTTGTTTTCCTCAAACACCAGTTTTCCAAGCTTCCTGGATGTTCCCGGAGACTTCAGAGCCTTTAAGATCTCGGCCAGCTCCCCACCGGCCAGCTCCTCAGCAAGCGAGATTATGCCGGGAACATTAATCACATCTATCAGATATTCCGGGATTTTGACATTAACCGTGTTTGAAACTGAAGCGAGGAAGCGGGCAATTTCTGCATTCTCCATCACAAGTAGCTTGTCCCCCACCTTCCAGCTTCCGTATTTTGCAGTAAACATTACATGGTCTTCAATCTTCATGCTATCACCCTCACCACTCTTATCACCCGGCCTATTTTAGTTTTTCTTCTGGTCAACTTCATGCCTTTCCTGGCTTTCACGAAAAAAGTTATAAAGTTAGTCAAGCACCTGAAATTAGAGTGAGAAGAGGGAATAAAAATGGGTGATGAGGGGAGAACGGAAATCAAAGAGAGTGCTCCGGCGGTGTATGGAGAAAAACTGGAGCTTGGTATTGATTTCGAGACAACAGAGGAAATTAAAGTCCCTGAAAAGCTCATAGATCAGGTTATCGGGCAGGAACATGCTGTCGAGGTCATCAGAACGGCAGCAAAACAGAAGAGGCATGTCCTCCTCATCGGTGAACCCGGAACCGGGAAATCAATGCTCGGTCAGGCGATGGCCGAACTTTTACCCACCGAGGAGCTGGAGGATATTCTGGTCTTTCCGAATCCAGAAGACGAGAACATGCCCCGCATAAAAACGGTGCCCGCATGCCAGGGAAGGAAAATCGTGGCTAGGTATAAGGAGAAAGCCCGGAGTCAGGAAAACATCAAGTCCTATCTGCTTCTATTCGTGTTCTTCACAGTGATGCTGGCCCTTCTGATACAGTTCAACCCCACAAACCTCCTCATGGGCCTGTTCGTTATCATCATTTCAATAATGGCAATATCAAATCTGAGGCTGAAGAATCAGGTTCTCGTTCCAAAACTCTTAGTTGACAACTGCGGCAAGAGCAAGGCACCCTTCGTTGATGCAACGGGCGCACATGCCGGTGCTCTGCTTGGAGATGTGAGACACGATCCGTTCCAAAGCGGCGGTCTCGGCACTCCAGCTCACGAGCGTGTGGAGCCCGGGATGATTCACAGGGCCAACAAGGGAGTGCTCTTCATAGATGAGGTGGCAACGCTGAGCCTGAAGATGCAGCAGAGCCTGCTCACTGCCATGCAGGAAAAGAAAATGTCCATAACGGGACAGAGCGAGCTCTCAAGCGGTGCCATGGTGAGGACGGAGCCCGTGCCGTGCGACTTCATTCTCGTGGCCGCCGGAAACCTCGACACTGTTGATAAAATGCACCCCGCCCTGCGCTCCCGTATAAGGGGCTACGGCTATGAGGTTTACATGAGAACAACGATGCCTGATACACTTGAAAACAGGCGCAAGCTCGTTCAGTTCGTCGCCCAGGAGGTCATCAGGGATGGGAAGATACCTCACTTCACCAAGGATGCCGTTGAGGAAATAGTCAGGGAGGCCCAAAAGAGAGCTGGAAGGAAGGGGCATCTGACCCTGAGGCTCAGAGACCTCGGAGGTATCGTAAGGGCCGCGGGTGACATAGCTATAAGGGAAGGAGCAAAATACGTGACGAGGGAGCATATCATTGAGGCCACAAAGATGGCGAAGCCCCTCGAAAAGCAGCTCGCGGACTGGTACATCGAAAGAAAGAAGGAATATCAGGTAATCAAGAGTGAGGGCAGCGAGATAGGAAGGGTGAACGGCCTTGCCGTGATAGGGGAACAGAGCGGCATAGTCCTGCCGATTGAAGCCGTCGTCGCCCCGGCCGCGAGCAAGGAGGAGGGCAAGATAATAGTCACTGGAAAACTTGGCGAGATAGCCAAGGAGGCAGTTCAGAACGTCTCGGCGATAATCAAGCGCTACAAGGGCGAAGATATAAGCCGCTACGATATCCACGTCCAGTTCCTCCAGACCTATGAGGGTGTTGAAGGCGATTCAGCGAGCATAAGCGTCGCGACAGCTGTCATCTCAGCCCTCGAAGAGATACCAATCAAGCAGGACGTGGCTATGACTGGCTCTCTAAGCGTTCGCGGTGAAGTTTTGCCAATAGGTGGT
>JALSON010000116.1 GCA_026986455.1 Thermococcaceae archaeon
GTCGTCATCATCAGGCTGTATCCCGAGGGCGATCCAAGGCACGAGGCAAGGGAGTTCGCGACGCTGCTGAATGCGACGGGGCGTTTGAACGCCGGAACCCTCGGTGTGGCAATCTGCCTCGGGGATGAGGAAGCGTACAGGAAGGCCAGGAAAATGCTTGACGACTACAAGAAGGAGCAGATTGAGGCGAGGAGGTATGTGCTCCAGAACTGGCACAGCGCTGATGAGGGCGAGCATGCATATGTGTTCTACGTTGGAAAGAACATCAGGGATACACTCGTTGGCATAGCCGCAAACATAGCAATAAATTCCGGGCTGGCCAGTCCCGAAAAACCGGTCATCATTATAGCGGACAGTGAGGAGAATGAAGAGCTCGTAAAGGCCTCCGCAAGGACAACGGAGAAGGCATTGGCCAGGGGCTATCACCTCGGAGAGGCTCTCAGGGAGGCTGCGGAAAAGCTCGGTGGAGAAGGGGGAGGACATGCAATAGCCGCAGGGATCCGGTTTCCAAAGAGCAGGATAGATGAGTTCATCAAATACATCAATGAAATCCTTGGCAGGCAGGTGAAGGAGAGTGCGGATAAAGGCCAAGGCTGAGATAATCTGGCGATATGGGGATGAGAGGAAAGCCAGGGCCATAGCTGAAGCGGTGGAAATTGACAACAGGGGCATTCCCGAAGGGCTAAAGAAAAGTTTAAACGTGGAAACCCGATGGGAAAATGGGAATGTTATAACAAAAGTTAAATACTCGGGTGAGATTGAAAGCTTAATTGTAGCGCTCGACGATTTGGTGTTTTCAGTCAAGATCGCCGAAGAGGTCACGTGAAAAAGGGGAGGTGTTAAGATGGCAAGAGCAAATCCGAGAAAAAGGGCTGCTGCCACCAAAGATAAGTGGAAGATGAAAGAGTGGTTCGTGGTTTATGCTCCGGAATTTTTCGGAAGCAGAGAAATAGGTTTAACTCCCGCTGATGAGCCTGAGAAGGTCGTTGGGAGGGTTATCGAGACGACGCTTAAGGATTTGACCGGCGACTTCACCAAGGGTCAGGTCAAGCTGTACTTCAAGATTTACGACGTTAAGGGGCAGAATGCATACACCAAATTTAAGGGGCATGCCCTTTCAAGGAGCTACATCCGTTCACTCGTCAGGAGGAGAACGACGAGGATAGACGGCATCTTCAACGTCACAACAAAGGACGGCTACAAACTGAGGGTCATGGGTATGGTAATAGCCATCAGAAGGATACAGACAAGCCAGGAGAGGGCAATCAGGGACATCATGAGGGATATAATCTACAAGAAAGCCGAGGAGCTTCCATATACCCAGTTCATAATCGAAGCCGTTACGGGGAAGATGGCTGCTGAAATCGCCAGGGAAGTCAGGAAGATATACCCGATTAAGAGGGCTGAGATCAGGAAGATCAAGGTTCTTGCAGAACCTCAGGCCTGAAACCTCTCTATTTTCCATTCTGTTTTGTGTGTGCATTTTTAATGTGTGAATGACCGTCAACACGCACGAGAACCGCCTAATAAACTAAACCATCACATAAAAAAGCAGTGCTCCGATGACTCCGCCGAAAAATGTCGCCAGAAAGTTGGTGGAGTCGTTGTTTGTGATGCCTCTGTTTTCAAGTGTGGCTCCCACGAGGCTGTCTATGTTTGCCCCGAAAAATCCGCCGAGGGTCACCGCGAAAATCATCTGCCATCTGTAGGGGCTCACGAAGACAGCAAAGAGCGCAATAGCCAGTGCTCCCAGCACTGAAACAACCTCCCCCTGAAGGGAGACGGCTCCGTTCATTCCGGGTCTGGCTTTCTTGAAGTTTGTAATCATCCTCGGGCTTTTTCCCATAACCTTGCCGAGTTCACTTGCGAGGGTATCGGCGTTGGCCGTGGCTATAGATGCAAATACCGCAGCCCACAGGACATCCAGCCTGAAGTAGTGCTCCAAGGCCACAAATATGACCGCCGCCAGACCGTTGCCGAGGACGTTCCCCCAGCTCCTCATACCTCTGTGCTCTTCAGCCAGACCCAGCCGTATCTTCTCGCCAAAGCGGTATTTGGTTGCCATCACACCGAGGAACACGAACATGAACAGTGCCGCAAAGGGATATACCCCTCCAAGCTCCAGTACGAGAAACCCAACAACGAAGGCTGCAGCTATGCCCCTGATGTCTAATGCTCTGACAGTATAGGCAATGACAGCCATACCCAACAGTACGATGAAATCCATCAATGAGTTACTGATCATCACTAGCACCCTCAAGGGCAGAGGATTTAAAGGGTTTATTACTCTTTTCCTCGCCTATTGACGAAAGAAATAAAGAGGAGTCAGAGGGTTTCAAACTTGACAATCTCTGTGATAAATGTTATGTCGAGCTTATCCATGCCGTTGATTTTCCCTGCTATCTCGTTGATCCTTGCCTCAAGCTTCTTCATGTCCTTCGGTGCGAGCAGGTGGATTATGAGGTTGTGAGATCCGAGTGCTTTTTCAATAACCTTAATATCTGGCTCCTTCTCCAGCTCCATGACTATGGGATCAATTTCGGTTCCCGGCTTTACAGTTATCCCAAGAACGACATATATGTAGCCCAGCTGATCGAAATCCGGGACTATCGTGTATTTCTTTATAAGTCCCATCTTCTCAAGCTTCTCAAGCCTTCTTGAGACCCTCTGTCTTGTGGTCTTCAGCCTTGCAGCGAGCTCCTTGTACGTCAGTCTGGCATTCTTCGAAAGCAGCTCCATAAGTTTTAAGTCTATGGCATCGATTTTAGCCCTCATGGAAATCCCCTATAATAGGAGGCATTGAGTTTATAAAAATGTTTCGTATCTTATCCAATTTACTGGTACTAATCTAATATATGCCAAACTTTATGTAATAATGGAATATCCCATGCCCCCCGAGAGACCCCAAATAAACATAACAATCAGTAACTCAAAACAGGAGATAGTAAGCTGTGCATTATTTTAAGTTTTCTGTTGCATGCTTCAGCCATCTCCCGGAGTCTCTCTCCCTGTATTTTGAAATGCTTTTTCTCAGCGCCTCGAAAATATCCACCCCGTAGAAATTGGCAATACATGAAATCGAGAAGAGAAGATCCCCGAGCTCCTCCTCAAGCCTCTCCCTATCACCCCGCCCCTTTACACCCTGGAGTTCAAGCATCTCCCTGGCCAGCTCCCCGAGCTCCTCCATTGCGGCGGCGAGCATTTCAAAGGGCTCCCAGTAGCCGCCGAATTCCCTCACCAGCCTGTCCACCTCTCTCTGAATTTCGTTCATGAAATCACCGGCTGGCGGATTTAAATAATCTCGTTCCCGAGTATTTCCAGATACTTCCTGATTTCCTCGGTATTTGCCCTGTAGAACTTGAGCTTCCCTTCCCTCTTCTCCGTAACCAGGTTGAGCTCCTTGAGGGTTCTGAGGTGGTGGCTGATTAATGTCTGGTCCTGCTCAAGGGCCTGGGAAATCAGGCACACACAGAGTTCCCTGTCCCTGAGCATCTTCAGAATCTGGAACCTTATCGGATTCCCTATAAGCTTCAGAAATCTGCCGAGATTTTTATCAAGGCTGATGTCAACTTCATCCTCCGGGTTTATTAGATCACACCTCTCCATGCATCTCATCA
>JALSON010000117.1 GCA_026986455.1 Thermococcaceae archaeon
CCCCAGATGGGAGAACAGCCAGTTGAAAAGGCCGTAGCTGTAGTTATACATGAGCTGCCAGGTTCGGGCGGATATGATTGTGGGAACGGCCCATGGGATTAAAACAACCGCTCTCAGCATTCCCCTACCCCTAATCTCCTCATTTAAAATCAGTGCAAACGCAAGTCCGAGAACCGTCTCAAACGTGACACTTGTGAGGGAAAATGCGACGGTTACAAAAACGGAGTACCAGAAGTCAGGATTCGAGAGGATGCGTAGGTAGTTCTTGAATCCCACAAAGGAGACTTTGGGTATAAACGTAACATCCCGATGGAGGCTTATCCAGAAAGTTCCGAGCACAGGGAGGATTATGAAGAGAAAAACCACAGCTAAAAGAGGGAGTATCATGGCGTAGCCCAGTTTTGCCTCATGATATTTTGTTCTCTTTCCCATGCCCATCATGCTCTATCACCACCGATGAGCCAACGGCTAAAAAGAGAAAAAGGTGGAATCATCCGCTGTACTGCTTGACAAGGTCTTCGGCTTCCTTCTGCGCCTGATCCAGAGCTTCCTGTGGGGACATCTTGCCTGCAAGTGCCGCGTTAACATATTTCTGGATGATCTGGCTCAGCTGCGGATAGTACGGCACCACAGGCCTGGGCACAGCGTTTTCAAAAACCTTTCTGAGGCTCTTCAGGTGGGGAGCTTTTGCCACAACCGCGGGATCGTCATAGACATCAACCCTTCCCGGGTTCCATCCGAGGTTCATCGCAAATCCCTTCTGCACGCTGTAGCTCTCCACGAACTTAATGAACTCCCACGCGAGAGCCTTGTTGTCCGAGTATTTGCTTATTCCTATGTGCCATCCTCCCAGCGTTGCTGCGCTCTTGTGTCCCGGGAAGTGCGGCAGCGGGGCAACCCCGACCTTACCCTTCACAGGCGAGTCATCAGCATTGTGAAGTCCCCACGCATACGGCCAGTTCCTCTCGAATGCAGCATTGCCCTGCTGGAATGTTAGCCTGACCGGCTCCTCGGTCATCTCGGTGTAGGTGTTCGGCGGTGAAATCTTATACTTGTGGATCAGGTCGACCATGAACTGAAGTGCCTGAACGTTCTCCGGCTTGTTGAGGGTCGGCACCCACTTTCCATCCTTGAACTCACCAAGGGAGCCGCCGTTGCTGTAGACGTACTCAACGAAGTCACAGACAAGGCCTTCATACTGCTTGCCCTGCCATACAAAGCCCCAGAAGTTCGGGTTCTCCTTCCTCTCCCCTGCCTGGATTTTCTGAGCCATTTCAACGAGCTGCTGCCATGTCTCTGGCGGCTTGCTGTACCCGTACTTCTTCAGAAGGTCTGTCCTGTAGTAGAGCAAACCCGCATCTATGTAAACCGGAAGGGCATACAGCTTTCCGTTCTGCCTGTCCGCCAGATTAACGACGCTCTGGAAGAATGCGCTCAGATTGTAGTTGTCCTTTTTGACATAGTCATCCAGGGGTTCAAGCCACCCGGAGGCTATGAACTGACCGAGCCATGCCACATCCATCAGGAACACGTCAGGGTCGCTCGATTTTCCCCTCAGGGCATTTACAAGGTCCAGCCTCCTCTGCTCGGTGTCCGTGGCCTGCCTCTTGAGCTCCACCTTGACACCCGGATGGGCTTTCTCAAACTCCGCAATGACGCCCTTCCAGTATTCGATTTCATTCGGGGCTCCTCCGACGGCAAAAACTATCTTTCCCTGGAGCTTTTCTCCGGTCTGTGTTGATGTGGTGGTTCCACCGCCGCCTATGCAACCGCTGGCAACAACACTGACTGCCAGCACTCCACCCTCACGGATACTGTCAAAATTTATATCATCGCCGGTGATATAAATACTTTATGCCTTTCTTTACAACTACATGAGTGCATAAGGGAAAAGGGTTAAATCCTTGGGCATGCAGCGCATCACCTGTAAGAAAGAGTACGGGAAATCTCACGGATTAGATGAGCCCAAGCGCGGTTTCCCCACAGGAACTTCAATCTCCCTGAAGGTGAGGGACATCAAGATGGCCGCTCAAGTGCTTGAAGATAAAGGATACTCTCCAGAAATCATGAAAGGATACATCCTGCTGGAGAATGCTGAACCTTCAGAAATCAACGCCCTCCTCGTAAGCAAAGGCATTTCCGTCGAGGGGATAAAACGAAGCGAGCCCACACTGGAGGAGCTCTATTCAATGCTCCACAGGGGAAGATAATAAAGCCGGCAACGCCTTCCGCCGAAAGCCTTAAATTTAATAACGTGATATTTAATATCATGATACTAAAATTCATCGACCGTGAGTCCGAGCTGAATGCCCTTGAAGAATTATACGCCCAAGATAGGGCACACTTCGTGCTCATCTACGGGCGCAGACGGATCGGAAAAACCGAGCTTGTGAAGCATTTCATAAAAAACAAACCGAGCTTCTACTTCCTGGCAAGAAAAGAACCGATGGAGCTTGAGATTGAGAGATTGATCACGGGCTTCAACAGGAAGTTCAACGTTTTCATCGAGGCCAGGAATCTGGAAGAGTTCTTTGAGGAAGTTAGAAACTTCGGAAGGCTCGTCTTCGTCATCGACGAGTTCCCCTACTGGGTGGAGGAGGACAAATCCATTCCCTCGCTTTTCCAGTACATCTGGGACGAGATTCTCAGGGATTCCAGGATAATGCTTATCCTCCTCGGCTCGTCGATAGCCACTATGGAGAGCCTCATGAGCTATAAAAACCCGCTCTACGGGAGGAGAACGGCCCAGATAAAGCTATCGAGCCTCGGCTTTTTCCACCTCGGGGAGGCGTTTCCCCGCTACTCTTGGGAGGAGCTTGTGAAGGTTTACGGCACCATAGACGGCATCCCCGCTTACCTCCAGTACTTCAACGACTCGCTGAGCGTCGAGGAGAACATCCAGCGGAATTTTTACAGCAAAGTCAGCATTCTCTACGAGGACGCCGAAAGGCTCCTGAAGGACGAGCTGAGAGAACCCGTGACCTATCTGAACATTCTAAGGGCGATAAACGAAGGGAAAACGAAGCTGACAGAGATTTCCAACGAGACGAAGGTGGCCGTGACGAACCTGTCGAAGTACCTGAAGACTCTCGAAACCCTTGATCTGGTTTACAAGGAGTTCCCGGTGACGGTGAGAGAGAGAAAGCGCTTTGGAATCTACCGCGTGAAGGATTTTTACTACCGCTTCTGGCTCCGCTTCGTTTACCCTTACATGGATGATATTGAAATTGGGGCTATAAGCTTCGATGACCTCAAAAAAGACTTCAATGTATACCTCGGCGAGGTCTTTGAGGAAATAGCGAAGCAGTTCCTGATAAGGCTGAACGCGAAGGGCGAGCTTCCCTTCAGGTTCACGAAGATAGGCAGATGGTGGGACAAGAAGGAGGAGATAGACCTCGTCGCTATCAACAGCCTGACGGGTGAGGCTGCGTTTTTTGAGGTCAAGTGGAAGAGCCTGTCCTATCGGGACGCCCTAAGGGCCCTAAAGAAACTTGAGGAGAAGAGCGAGAAAGTGGGCATCGATGGAAAGGGAAAACGCTACGGGCTGGTTGCAAAGCACCTTGATGAAAAGGAAGAGCTGAGGGAAGAAGGCTATCTGGCCTTTGAT
>JALSON010000118.1 GCA_026986455.1 Thermococcaceae archaeon
CGTTTGGCGGTTCTGGCGGCATCCATGGCGGTGTTCCCCGCCCCTATAACTATAACCTTCCTTCCAACGGCTATCGGCGTGTCGTACTCCGGGAACTTATAGGCTTTCATCAGGTTGACCCTTGTGAGGAACTCATTCGCTGAATAGATTCTGTACAGCAGTATTCCCGGAATGTTGAGGAGCTTCGGCGTCCCGGCACCGGTGCCTATGAACACTGCATCGTACTCCCGAAGAAGCTGTTCTATCGTAACCGTCCTCCCAACGATGTGGTCGGTCTTTATCTCCACACCGAACTCCCTGAGCCTGTCAAGCTCGCATTTGACTATGTCCTTGGGAAGCCTAAACTCGGGAATTCCATAGGCCAGAACTCCCCCTGGCTGGTGGAGGGCTTCAAAAATCGTAACCCTGTATCCCATCTTTGCGAGCTCTCCTGCGGCTGTGAGGCCGGCAGGCCCTGCCCCAATAACGGCCACCTTCTCATCCTTTGGTTTGATATTACCTGCCATCTCCCTGCAGAGCTCCTCGTCTATGCCCCTCTCGCGGGCATAATCGGCCACAAAGCGCTCGAGCTTTCCTATGTCAATGGCATCCCCCACTTTCCCGACGACGCAGACGCCTTCACACTGGTCTTCCTGCGGGCACACACGGCCGGTTATGGCCGGCAGAGTGTTGTCGTTCCATATTATCCTGAGGGCTTCCTTCATATCCCCCTCCTTGATCTTGGCTATGAAGGCGGGGATGTTTATGTGAACCGGACATCCCTTTATGCACGGTGCATATTCTGGCGGGCACTGGAGGCACCTTTCAGCTTCCTTCTTGGCAAGCTCAAGCGTGTAGCCGAGGTTGACCTCTGCGAAGCTTTTCAGCCTTTCCTCGACAGGCCTCTCCGGTGTTGGAATTCTCTCCCTGATGAGCTTTGGCATTCAGACCACCCCCTTCATCCTCAGGTAGTGCTCCTTGGCGATGTTCTGCTCCCTCACGAAGCGGCTGTCCCTCTTTATGACGTCATCCCAGTCCACCTTGTGGGCGTCGAACATCGGGCCGTCACGGCAGGCAAACTTTATCTCGCCGTCGTAGAGAATTCTGCATGAGCCGCACATGCCTGTTCCATCCACCATTATCTGCCTGACGGTGACGATGGCTGGAATCCCGTACTCAGCCGTCAGCTCCGCCAGCTTTTTCAGCGAACCGAGCTTGCCGCCGCCGAAGACTATGTCGACCTTATCCTTCTCTATGAGTTCTCTCAAAACGTCAAGGTAGTGTCCCTTAATCCCCCGCGAGCCGTCCTCTGTGGTCAGGTAGTGCTCATCCGCAACGGGCTTCGCGAGGAACTTTTCAGGATAGGAGTGGGCCCTGTCCTCGAAGGTCTGAATTGAGATGGTGTAGTTTCCTGCCTCCTTCATCGCCTTCAGCGTTGCGTAGTTCTCGGCCTGACCGCAGACAGCATCGGATACAAAAACCACGTTGCCATAGTGTTTAACCTCTATCGGCCTTCCGAGAGGGCCTGCAACGCTGTAAAGGCAATCCCCAACATTAAAGTTGTCCCAGAGGTCAAAGGTCGTCTTTCCGTGCCTCCTTATGAACATTCCCAGCCTGCCGGTTTCTCTGTCGGCGTAGTAGATGGACATTGGAATCCTTTCGCCCCTTTCGTGTATCATCAAAACGACGAACTGCCCCGGTTTCCATGCTTCAGCCACATGGGGTGCTTCAACCTCCATAAAAAAGTCCCTCACGTCAAGCTCTTCCTTGGCGGTAATGCGGTACATTTCAATCACCTCAGGTTTAGACACAATAGTTTTCAACAAGGGGTTTATAGGGGTTTTTAAAACCAAAGGTTTAAAACCGCCCCGGCACCGGAGAACCTGAATTCAGAGAAACGGCAGGGATGCACTGTCAGGATAAGCCCGGGAATGGCCTGAAAGAAAGCGGAAATTGCCGGCACACTCCAGTTATCCTGGGGGCACGGCAACGAAAATCAAAAATTTTATCAACAACCCCACCGAGGAGAGAACATGCTGATAAACGAAACCAAGAAGAAGGTATGGCACGGAGAGGTGAGGCTGGCGGATACGTTTCTTAAACGTGCGGTCGGACTGATGTTCAAGCCCAGCATAGATTATGCCCTCGTCTTCCTGCTACCCGCGGAGACACGGATGAATGCCTCGATTCATATGTTCTTCATGTTCAGGAGCATAGATGTGCTCTTCCTTGACTCATCGAGGAGGGTTGTCGATTTTAAGCTCGCAAAGCCATGGCGTGTGTATGCACCGGCGGAGGCTGCGAGGTATATAATTGAGGGGCCCGTGGGCATCATCAGGGCACTGCACGTTGAGGTTGGCGATGAAATCAGATGGGTTGCAACCAGAGATGAGAAAAAGCCGATCCCCTCTCCGCTGGGGATTCCAAAAGACCTGAAATTCGGGCAGGCAAACGGTTCTATCGGCCTTTCACAGGCAAAAAGTGGTGGGGAGGGGCTTAAATCAGCTTCCCGAGGAATTCAGCCCACCGACGTTTGAACTCTCTGTGATCTGCCTGCGGTTCAAAAACCCTTTCAACTTCCGGAGGTTTCCATGCGCTGATTATGTCCTTCCCCTCATGCACCGCTTTTGCTATCATGAAAGTTCCGTATGCCGAACCGTTAAGCTCACGGGGCTTTACGATTCTCCTGCCCGACAGGTCGGATATCAGCTGGAGGAATTCCTCACTCTGAGAGAGCCCTCCGTCGGCCATGATGCTCTCCGTATTCAGCCCCGAAGCCCTCTCAAGGGCAGATATGACCTCGCTGCACCTCATTGCAAGCCCCATTATAAGTGCCCTGATTATGTCCTCCCTGCAGGTTCCCCGGGTTATGTTGATGAGGGCGCCCTTGAACTCGGGCCTGTTGTAAGGGGTTGATAAACCCGCAAATGCCGGGATGAAGATTAAATCGCCGTGCATTTCCCCCTCAAGCACCCTCTTCAGCTCGGAGTAGTCCTCCATGAGCCCGGTACTGATGAGCCAGTCCACAGCCGAACCGGAGGCGTTGACCATACCCTCAAGGAGGTGGAGGGTTTTTCTCTCCGTTTTCAGAGCGACCATTGGATATATGGCAGGGGCGGCGGGTTTGGGTTTTTCCCCGACGTTGATGTCGATGAATGTGCCGGTTCCGTGCGTCATCTTCATGGCTCCGCTTTCTACACCGGCCCGGTAGAGGGAGGCCTGCTGGTCTGCCACAACAGTGAGAAGGGGCACGTCGTAATCCCTCAGACTGCCGGCAGGGG
This sequence comes from Thermococcaceae archaeon, assembly GCA_026986455.1. Classification (GTDB taxonomy): domain Archaea; phylum Methanobacteriota_B; class Thermococci; order Thermococcales; family Thermococcaceae; genus Thermococcus. The sequence continues at coordinate 3,261 of JALSON010000118.1, forward strand.
TGTCGTTGTTTATGACTGACGGCAGGATTATCTTCGGAATGCCGACTATGCCCGCTATGTTGTCGCTCCACTTCATGTAGAAGGGATCAAACAGGCCCGTGGCGCTTGCGTTTGTGTAGTCCGTCACATGCCTTCCCGTGAGGTTCCATACAATCCACGTGTCCAGGGTGCCGAAGAGGGCCTCCCCCCTCTCAACGGCTTCTCTCACACCGGGAACGTTGTCCATAAGCCACCTTATCTGAAGGGAGGAGTGGGATGTCCCGAAGCCCACATGGGCCAGGCTTATGATGTATGCCCCCCTCCTTGTAGAGGCTATTCCGGGGATGAGCTTTGAGGCCGAGT
>JALSON010000119.1 GCA_026986455.1 Thermococcaceae archaeon
TTAGACATTGGCGATGCAATCTACAACGTTGTCCACGCCTCAGACAGCCCTGAAAGCGCCGAGAGGGAGATAAACCTCTACTTCAAGCCTGAGGAGCTCTTTGAGTACTGGAAGGCCGCCGACTGGTTCTACCACACACATGCGAAGGCAAAGAAGGAGTATATGGACAGGATGGGCTGAGAGTTAGCTCACAATGATTTCCCGTTTTCGTTTTGTCTTTCTCATAAACCCAGCATATTCCTCAAGCACCTCCCTACATTCGACAGGAGCCCTTCTCTTGGAGAGGGCAACCATGCTCAGCGCCCACAGGTAATAACACAGGAAAGTCACAGCCAGTGCGAGGATTAGCGCGCTCAGAAAGCCCCACGAGAGAAGTGGTACAATGAGAGCGGGAGCCAAAAGGCATGTGTAACCCAGAACCCTGGCAGCCCTCTTGGTTTTCTCCGCTGCTCTGAGCAGACACGCGATAAGCTTTTCCACGCTGGAGAAGTTCTGCAGCGTGAAACCGCCCACAAATATCCTGTTTGCGATGACATATGCCGAGCGGCTCTCATCATCGGTGATACAGGGTACGCCAAAGCCCTCAAATGGCTGGCAGCGCATCCACCTTTCAGGATTCTTCTCCGAGAAAAACATCAGCAGCAGGAGAATGATCACAGACAGGAGATACCACATGCGGGAGAGTGTCCCGACCAGTCCCGCACCGGCAGAGAGTACAAACGAGGAGAGAGGGGCGACTTGGATGTATTCATCTATGCTGAGGGCCTCTCTTGCCCTTACCTCTATGAGTGCTATGGCCAGAATAAGGGAAGCAAACACCTCAAAGCCCGCAAATCCCCTGAGATTAAATCCGACGACGTCGCCCGCTATATCCCACAGGGGTGCACCTATGGCATAGGTGAAGAAAGGAACCGCCGTTGCAAATCCCACAATTTCCGCACCTTTTCCCTTCACTTTCCCAGCTATGAACGCCATTCCGGTTCCAATCAATGCGGATAGTAGCAGGGCTATCATCCCACCACCATCAGGGATTACTATAGTGGTTTTTAAATCTTGCCCCGAACCCTTTAAAAGGCCATGCCGGAGTTAGGCTTAGGGGCGAGATAAATGAGGAGGATACGGCAACCAATCATAGCGGTTCTCGGTCATGTTGACCATGGAAAGACTACTTTGCTTGATAGGATAAGAAATACTAATGTTGCAAGTAAAGAAGCCGGTGGGATAACCCAGCACATCGGGGCAACAGAGGTTCCCATCGAGGTTGTGAGGGAACTGGCCGGTCCGCTCATAAAGCTCTGGAAGGGTGAGATAAAGCTTCCCGGCCTGCTCTTCATCGATACACCGGGGCACGAGGCCTTCACAAGTTTGAGGGCGAGGGGAGGAAGCCTGGCTGATCTGGCAATCCTGATCGTGGACATCAACGAGGGCTTCCAGCCTCAGACGATAGAGAGCATTGAGATACTCAGGAGGAACAGGACGCCCTTTATAGTTGCGGCAAACAAGATAGACAGGATAAAGGGCTGGAAGGTCGAGGATGACGAGCCGTTCCTCGTGAACATTAAGAAGCAGGATCAGAGGGCACAGGGTGAGCTTGAGACCAAGCTCTGGGAGCTGATAGGCAAGTTCTACGAGATGGGCTTCCAGGCAAACCGCTTTGACCGCGTCCAGAACTTCACGAGGGAGCTTGCAATAGTCCCGATATCGGCAAAATACGGCATAGGCGTTCCCGAGCTGCTCGTCCTCATAGCAGGTCTCAGCCAGAAGTACCTTGAGGAGAAGCTCAAGATAGAGGTCGAAGGCCCGGCACGCGGTACAATTCTCGAAGTTCGCGAGGAGCTCGGGCTCGGGACAACCATAGATGTCATAATCTACGACGGAACCCTCCGCAGGGACGACACCATCGTCGTCGGCGGCAAGGACAGGGCTATCGTCACTAAAATCCGCGCTCTGCTCAAGCCGAAGCCCCTCGATGAGATACGCGACCCGAGGTTCCGCTTCGACCAGGTTGAAGAGGTGGCAGCGGCCGCGGGTATAAAGATAGCCGCCCCGGGCCTTGAGGAAGCTTTAGCAGGCTCGCCGGTTATAGCGGCCCGCTCGGAGGAAGAAGTTGAGAGGGCGAGACAGGAGATACTGGGCCAGATACAGAGCGTTGTCATAAGCACCGGCAAGGTAGGCGTTATAGTCAAGGCAGATACCCTTGGCTCGCTCGAAGCCCTCAGCAAGGAGCTGCAGGAGAAGAACATCCCCATAAGGAAGGCCGACGTCGGGAACATCAGCAAGACCGACGTTATGGAGGCCTTGAGCGTCCGTGAGGAGGAGCCGAAGTACGGCGTCGTTCTGGGCTTCAACGTTAAGGTGAACGAGGATGCTGAAGAGGTCGCCAAGGCCAAGGGAGTCCAGATATTCACCGGCAACATCATCTACAAGCTCATCGAGGACTACGAGGCGTGGATAAAGGCAGAGGAGGAGAAGAAGAAGCGCGAGCTCCTCACCAGGGTAACCTTCCCGGGCGTCATCAGGCTCTATCCGGATGAGAGGTACGTCTTCAGGCGCAGCCACCCCGCGATAGTCGGCATCGAGGTGATTGAGGGCAGGATCAGGCCGGGAGTGACGCTAATCAAGCAGAACGGCCAGAAGGTTGGGACGATAAAGTCCATCAAGAGCAAGAGCGACTTCGTCCAGGAGGCCAAGAAGAGCGATGCCGTTGCGGTTGCAATCGAGGGGCCCATCGTCGGCAGGCACATACACCCCGGCGAGATGCTCTACGTTGACCTGAGCAAGAACGACGTGGTAATCCTCGCCAAGCAACTCAAGAACGAGCTGGACGAGACCGACATAAAGGCCCTCAAGATGACGGCGAAGGTTAAAGCGCAGCAGGACCCATTCTGGAAGGCGGTTTGAGGTTTTCTGTTATTCCTCACTCTTTAAAAGCCCCATCTCATTGAAAATCTTCTTTACATCCTTTGTTTTTATAATCCGCGGGTAGAAGGAGGCAACTCTACGTGAAACTACTCGGAAAATAAGCTCCTCAAGTGTTCTGGATCGGTACTTCTCGGAAAGCCACACTGCATGTCTCAGGGGCTCCCTCATCACTTCATCCCATGCCTTTACAGTCGCTTCCCACACTATTCCAAGGTGTTCTATATGCTTCTGGCTATTTCTGAGCTTTGAGTTTATACTCCGAAGCTCTTGGATGGTTATTAGCTCCGGGTCGATCCTATTGTAAATCTTAAGAAGCTCTCTCAGGTTCTCGGCCTCCTTAAGAAGGGCATTCCTGAAAAGTTTTGTTAAAAAGAAGTTGTCTTCACGGTTTTTCATTAGGTACCTTGCGGGCATATATGCGAAGATGTCAATATTGCCGTTGAGTATCCCTTGACTCAGCTCAATCAGCCGTTTGAGTTCTTTAAGGAAGTGCTCTTTGAGAGTTTCTTCTGAAATTTCGAGAATTCCTTTCTCATGATCCCACACGGGTACACTGGGTATTTCTAAAAAGAACTCGTTATGCGGCCGCTTCCCCTTAGAGTAGTATATCACATGAAGTTCAAGGCTTCCGCAGTGCATTTGGCTGCAGATTTTCCTTTGTATTAAAGTTGG
>JALSON010000120.1 GCA_026986455.1 Thermococcaceae archaeon
CCATAAAGAAAATCCTCATAAAAGAAGGCGACACCGTAGACACAGGACAACCACTAATGGAGATAGCATGATCCCTAAATTTTCCCTATTTTTATTTTACATTTCACAATTCACCCCTAAAATCAAAAGAAGCTTAGGTATGGATACCAAAAGACATTTAAAGGTTTATTTAGTATTTATCTTGAAAATTGCATGGAGGTGCAATCCGTGAACTCTGCTGTAGTTATTTTGATAGCAGCTGCAATATATGTGGGTATGTATTTTACCTATGGAAAAGCCCTGCAGAATAAGGTTGTTAGAGCAGATTCAAACAGACCAACCCCTGCACACAAGCTCTATGACGGTGTCGACTACGTCCCTGCACACCCGATGGTTCTATACGGCCACCACTTCGCTTCCATTGCTGGCGCCGGGCCGATCGTCGGTCCTGCTGTCGCAATGGCCTGGGGATGGCTGCCAGGACTCCTGTGGGTCTGGTTTGGAAACGTATTTATCGGTGCCGTCCACGACTACCTTGCACTGATGTCCTCAGTCCGCTACGACGGTAAGTCAGTTCAGTGGATTGCAGGAAAGCTCATGAGCAGGAGAACGAGTATGGCCTTCGAGCTCTACGTATGGTTTGCACTTGTTCTCGTGGTGGCAGCTTTTGGTGCAGTCATAAGTGGAATATTCGTCAATACCCCCGGAGCCGCAACTGCATCATGGCTCTTTATGCTTGTAGCAGTAATTCTTGGTCTGCTTCTCTACAGATGGCAGATTGAATTCAAGCTTGGAACCATCATTGGCATTTTACTTTTAATAGCTGCAATATACCTAGGCTTCAAGTTCCCGTTGCATGCAAGCAAGCACACATGGCTCATCGCCCTTGGAATATACGTTATCATTGCCTCATCCCTGCCAGTCTGGATTCTTCTGCAGCCGAGGGATTACCTCAATGCATACATCCTCTGGTTCGGCCTTATCCTTGGTGGTCTGGCTTTCATAGTGGTGGGCTTTAAAGGTGGAACGTTCACTGCTCCAGCATATACCAGCTGGTCAGCTAATGTTGTTGGAGGGAAACCTTCTCCCTTCTGGCCTACAATACCACTGGTAATTGCCTGTGGATCTCTCAGTGGCTTCCATTCAATAGTTGGATCCGGGACAAGTAGTAAACAGCTTGACAATGAGCTTCATGGCCTCATGGTAGGATATGGAGGAATGTTTACCGAGGGATTCCTATCAACTATCGTCATTGCATCGATATCAGTTTATGGTCTTCAAGTCTTCCAGAGCCTTAAAATCCCGGTTAATGTCGCTAGCTGGGGAACCCAGTATGCAATTCAGGTTGTTAAACATGGAATAAAGGTCGGAATTTTCGCAAAAAGTTATGCTCTTGGTGTTCATAATGCATTTGGCTTCTCAACAGAGGGGGCTGCGCTCTTTGCAAGCCTGTGGGTTGCAGCATTTGCACTGACGACTCTCGATACTGCCACAAGGCTTGGTAGATTCGCCTGGCAGGAAATCATAGAAATGATTAGCGGGCCTGATGTTCTTAAGAACAAGTGGATCGCTTCGATAATCCTTGTGGTCTTTGGAATTTACATGGCATGGGGAGGAAACTGGCTCATAATATGGCCTGCATTCAGCGGCATGAACCAGATGCTTGCGAGCATTGCTCTAATGACGGCTTCACTCTGGGTTGCCAAGGTACAGCGGCCTGCAGGAGCCTGGAAGTGGGCTGTTGTGATTCCCGCACTTTTCCTCTGGATTACCGTTACGGCAGCACTGGTGTGGTTCCTCGTCGTCATCAGACCGGGCTTCTGGGTTAGCCTCATCACAATCGTCGGCCTGCTCCTCAACCTGCTGCTGGTCTTTGACTGGTATGAAGCATGGAGGAAGCCGGCTGAGGAATACGCGGCCGCATGAACTCTTTTATTTTTCATTTATTGTTTTAAGGAGGGCATCATGTTGGATACAAAGGAGCTTCTCAGGATGGCATCACTACCTTTGAGGTTTCTGGCCGAATTCCATAGGGGATTCAGGCTGAACTATGTGAGGGGACTCCAGTGGGAAGAGGAGGAGCTGGAAAATATCCTCGCTCTGGTGCTCTTCGGGAGCTATATCGGCCTTCCACACCCGCCCGGTGGAGCTCATCTACCGCCTGCTCCCCCATATGCTCAGGGAGATATATGTAATGCAGGAGAAGAGCCTCGAAAGACCCGGGATAAAAACCGGCTGGATAGGAGTTTAGGGTAGGAGGTTAAACAATGGGCAGGAAGATTATAGATGATGTCAGGGCATTCCTCACAGGTTTTGCCGGATCATTCAGACAGCAGTCGACGGAGTACATAGAGTTTGAGCTCAGGGAACTGGAGAATGTCTTTACGCTGACTCTCATGGGGGCGTTTATAGGCATTCCCTCCCCCCCGACGACGCTCGTGATGAGACTGATGCCACATATGGTGAGGGAGATTCACGTAATGCAGCAGAGAGCTGTTGACCTTGATGATGTGTTTGCTGAAGTTGCAGGAATGTTTGATATAGATTGAGGTGAGAGCATGAGGGAGTACCTGCTTCCAAAGGAAGAATTCAGGACGGTGTTCGTCATCGGAAAAGGGGGCGTCGGGAAGACCACAACCAGCGCCGCTTTAGCTGTAGCCCTCGCAAAAAAAGGGTACAGGACGCTCATTGTCTCACTCGACCCGGCACACAACCTCGGTGATGTTTTCATGGTGAAGCTCACGGACAAACCCAAAAAGCTGGCAGAGAACCTCTACGCCAGCGAACTTGACATGGAGAAGCTCATAAAAGGGTATCTCAAGCACCTCGAAAAGAACCTCAAAAACATGTACCGCTACCTGACTGTCATAAATCTTGAGAAGTACTTTGAGGTGCTGAGCTATTCGCCGGGCATTGAGGAATATGCGACGCTTGAGGCTGTGAGGGAGATACTCGTCAGCGGAAACGAGTGGGATGTCATAGTCTTCGACACACCCCCTACAGGTTTAACGCTCCGCGTTTTAGCACTTCCAAGAATTTCGCTCATATGGGCCGACAGGCTCATTGAGATACGGCGTAAAATCCTTGAAAGGAGGAGGGCTATAGCGAAGATACAGGGCGAGCAGAAATTCGTGGTTGGTGGAGAAGAAATAACACTCGCAAAGGAGGAGGAAGAAGACGCCGTCATGAAGGAGCTCAAAGCATACCGCTCAGAGGTGGAGTTCGTTGAGAGGGTTATCACAGACCCCGACAGGACGAGCGTTGTGGCCGTCATGAACCCGGAGATGCTTCCGCTCTATGAGACAGAGAGGGCATACGAGAGCCTGAAAAAGTTCGGAATTCCCTTCAACCTCGTTGTCGTGAACAAAGTCATAACACTGGAGAAGGACATCCCCGAGCTCAGAGTAAAGCTCGATGCCCAGAAGAAAGTCCTTTCCGGGATAGAGAAGAGGTTCAGGGGTATAGACATAATCAGGATACCGATGTTTGCCGAAGAGCCAAGGGGACTGGAATGGCTTGAAAAGCTCGGAGGCAGCGTGCTTGAGGGCTGAAGAGATACTGAACCTGCTTAGAAACGTCAGGAATCCCTTCACAGGTATGGACATAGTGAGCGAGGGTCTCGTTACAAAAGTCGTCGTTGAGGAGGAAAGAACCATCATCTACGTCGCCTTTGCACGGAACACCCCGCCACAGCCCTTTGCCATGGCAGTAAACTGGCCGGTTCAGGCAAAGATTATCAGGGAGATGGCAAAGGTTTTAGAGGGTAAACTCGGATACTTTGAGGTGATCGATGACATGACATTGCAGCGGTATTATCCGTTTGAGGAGGTTTGATAATGGAGATAACGGCAGGATTGATACTCGCAATAATGGTCTTAGCTGCGGTTTCCTCCATCCAGTTTTATAAGGGGAGAAAGCTGAACCTCCAGCTCATGCAGCACTACCTGCGCTCGATTGAGGACGTGGTAAAGCCGGAGGACAAGGAATACGTCTGGCTTGGAGGCTACATCGGCTTCAGGGCATATTACAAGGTCAGCAGGGACAACATCAGAAAGTTTGAATACACGCTCACACTTCTCCCGAGGCAGAGCATCCTCTACTTCCCAGTATCCCTGCTCACCAGCAGGCACGACAAGCTCTACATAGTCGTGAGGCCCTTCAACCAGATAAAGAGGGAGGCACACCTGATTCAGAAGGGCTACTACAGGATAAAGCCGAGGATTGAAAACGAGGAGCTCCTGCAGAGGGAGATTATTGAGATAGATGGGAAGAAGTATGAAGCCCTGTATGAAAAGAGGAGGGACATCGAAAGGCTCAGGTATCTCGTTGAGAGCCTGTCAAAGCCCCATAACGTCAAGCACGTCTCGCTAACACCCGATACCAATGTCTTCTATGTCCTCATGAAGCCGGAGCCCGATACGATAGAGGGGGACATATCGAAAATCGTGCGCTTTGTCAATGAAAAGCTCAGGGAGAGCCCGTTTTCGTCTTAATCACTGGCTTCTTCTCCAAAAGTTTTATTTTATTAAACCCGGAAGCATACTTGGTGATACCTCTGGTAAGTATACGCCTCAAAGTCGGACCAAAGGGGCAGATAGTCATCCCCAAGGTCTTCCGTGAAGCCTACGGTATAAAGGAGGGTGGGGAGGTTATAGTTGAACCCACTGACAAAGGGCTGATTCGCCCGTCGGATGCCCTCCATGTGGCGGTGATAGAGAACAACGGCCTCCAGGCCATAGTCAGCGAGGATGAAGACTTCGACGTTCTTCCACTGAAAAGGCTCTGGATTAGTGGTTGAGATGCTCTACAAAGCCAGGTTCGGCGAGCCAAAGCTCGGCTGGGTCGTTCTGGTTCACGGCTTAGGAGAGCACAGCGGCAGATATGGGAAGCTCATCTCAATGCTGAATGATGCGGGCTTTGCGGTCTACACCTTCGACTGGCCGGGCCACGGGAGGAGCGGCGGAAAGAGGGGACACACAAACGTGGAGGAAGCCATGGAGATAATTGACGGTATAATCGATGAGATTGGGGAGAAGCCCTTCCTCTTCGGTCACAGCCTCGGCGGACTGACGGTTATCAGGTATGCGGAGACGAGACCCGGGAGAATTCGGGGGGTGGTGGCTTCCTCACCGGCGCTGATAAAGAGCCCAAAAACACCGGGCTTCATGGTTGTTTTGGCAAAAATCCTCGGAAGAATCGCGCCGGGAATAACCATGTCCAACGGATTGAAGCCGGAACTGTTGTCAAGGAACCCTGCAGCCGTGGAGGAGTATATAAATGATCCCCTCGTCCACGACAGAATTTCAGCGGCTCTTGGAAGGAGCATTTTTGAGAACATGGAAAGGGCCCACAGGGAGGCGGGGAGGATAGCGGTCCCTGTGCTGATTCTGGTGGGTACAGGCGACCTCATAACCCCTCCCGAGGGGGCAAGAAGGCTCTTTGAAAAGCTGAAGGTTGAGGATAAGACCCTGAAGGAATTCGAGGGAGCATATCATGAGATTTTTGAAGACCCGGAGTGGGGAGAGGAGTTCCACAGGGTGATAGTTGAGTGGACCACAGGGAGGGGATGAGAGGAACGTGAGGAAACTGGTTGTAGAACCTTTGGAAACAAAATTCATCAGCAGATTGGCTATATTTTTCCTGCTGTTCTTTGTTGCGGTCACCGTTTCTACCCTGCTCCGGATGGCGGGGAATGCCTCGGGAGCAGCTCTGCTGGGCATCATGATGTATCTGATATTTGCTTCGGTGATTGGGGCTCTTCTGCTGTTTTCGCTCAGAAGGCTCAGGGCAAGGGAGAAAGCGGCGGCGATGCTGGCATCCTCCTCCGGGATAGAAAATGGCACGATTACATTCCCAGAAGAGCTTGAGTTTGAGTACGGCAGGCTTATTCTGGGGGAACGCCCTGCAAAGGAATTCAGAGCGGAGGGTAAAGGGAAAGGCAGAAGCATCCCCTTCATGAACGGAGAGTTCAGGCTTTTGATAACCCCTGAGGGAGAAGGCTTTGCAAGCTTCCCCGCCGTGAAGATACTGAGCAGGCCTTACGAGGGGGTTATGCTGCTCTTTATGACCAGCGAGGGCAGGGTCGTCTGCAGAAAATCCCTCAGCATCCCAACATCCGAGGGCTCCCTCCATCTGGATCTGGAAGGGATGGGAAGGACACTCAGGGGAAGGATATACTCAACCCCGGAAAAAACGGAAAAGATAAGGGTTCTTCTGGGGATTCCGGAATGGGGAGGGATGGAGGTCAGGGTTGCAGGAGGTGCCATAAGGGAGTTCCGGTACAGCATGCTTCCAGATGAGAAGACCGTAATCTACGCCCCATACGGGGCGCTGAGTTTGAGCGGGATAGCCAGAAAACTTGAAAGAAAGGGAGTCGTGCTCGGCCATGGGGAGTTTCTGATAAGGTTCACAGTTGAAGGACATCTCAAAAAGAGATATTCAAGCAGGGAAAGCTTTAAAGTCCTTATGGGGGAAAACGAATGGGGGATTTGATGCTGATCAATACATTCCCCGACTTCATCGAACGCTGGGACGGGAGCGCCGCTTCATGGATGGAATACATCCAGCGGCACCCGGAGCTCTTTGAGAAGATTAAGTGGGATTATGAGCGGTACAAAATGGACTGGAGGGAATACCTGAAGCTTCTCACAAAGAGAAGCACCGATGAGCTTAAGCTTGCGTATGAAACTCTGCTGAAGGTTCTCCCGGAGGTGGAGAGGAAGATTAGGGCACGCTTTGACATCAAAGACTACAATATTGTAATCTACGTTGGCCTTGAGAACGGAGCCGGATGGGTAACCGAATTCATGGGGAAGCCCTCAATTCTTTTCGGCCTTGAAGCTATTGCAGAGCTTAAATGGTATGACAGGCTTGAAGGGCTGATTGCCCATGAGTTTGGACATCTGGTTCACTGGCTTTTACGAGGGGAGGACATAGAGAAACTTGAGGATGAGGGGATGATGTGGCTCTACACGGAAGGATTTGCCCAGAGGATTGAGGATATAGTAGCAGGTAGACCCTGGGAGGTCGAGAGTGAAGGATGGTTTGAATGGTGTGAAGAAAATGAAAAGCTCCTTAAAGAAGAGTTCTTGAGGAGGGTTAAAAAGGGAGAAGCTTTGAATCCATTCTTTGGCTCATGGTATCAGCTCTTTGGAAAGCAGTTCCTCGGATATTATCTCGGCTACAGGTTCATTTTAAGTCTTGAGGAAAGGCTCCAGCTTAAAGAAATCGCAAAGCTGGAAAAAGAAAGGATTAAGGAGGAAATCCTGAGGTTCCTTGAGTCATGACCTCCTCCTCAGGAGCAGCGGAATCAGGGCAAAGAGAACCAGAGTTCCAGGCCCACATATCCCCCTCTTTTCCGCCGATGTGGAGGATGACACCTCTCCCGTTATCCCGGTGGTGCTGCACTTCCCCATGTTTGCCTTTATCAGACCCTCTGTCCAGTTGAGCCATGCATAGACGTGTCTGTCGTAGATGAACTCCGCCCAGTAGAAGTCGCTGTCCAGAGCCTGGGAGAGACCGTAGAGGGCCTTTCTGTAGACCGCATCATCGCCGCATTTCTTCCTGTACTCCTGAATCAGAGAGTAGGCCTCCTCATCCTTTTTCCACATGGGCTGCTGCTTCGACCTCTTCTCGGTCGTCCACTTGTCCCACGAGCACAGCCACGATGTGGAAAGAGGTTTAACCTCCCTGTAGGGCTTCAGGATTTTGGTTACCTCTTCAAAGGTGGCGGTTTTTATCAGTCCCCTTTCCTGAGCCTCGCTCAGATACTGAAGCAGGAACTCGAAGTATCTCGCCGTCAGCCCGGGATTGTTTGAGAATATTATCCAGTTTTCGCCGTCAGCCGCTATCGTAACGACCTCGGCATCCGGATCTCTGTTCCTCACCGCCAGAATTTCCTCCACAATCTTCTTTGCTTTCTCCCTCGCTTCCTCCTCGCTCCGGAAGTTGTTGTTGAATGCAAAATCGTCGCTTATGGTGTGATCCCTGAAAAGAACCAGCAGGGAGGAGTTCTGAATCCCGTATAGGTGGTAGGGGGAGTAGGGATAGATGGTGTTAAGATGGCAGCGGTCATCGAGGGCAAAATGCGTTATGCTGTGGTTCTCCAGCAGGGGAACGAGCTTCATGCTGAAGGCCATCTCCGGGAGCCACATGCCCGTGGCATTTACCCCCATTACCTCCTCGGTTGTTCTCTTTCCGAGTGACAGCTCATAGTTCAGCAGGTCGAACCAGCCGTACTTCTCCGCTATGTAGCCGCTTATCGGGTGGGCGAAGTAGCTGGTGAGGATTTCGATCTGCCCCCTCCCGTAGAGTTTCCTGTAAAGTCCCATCGTTTCGCGCACCATTTTGGCCTCAGGGCTCGTCGAGTTGAAGCACTGATATCGGGGATAGCTCTGGCACCACCGGGAGTAGCTCAGGTTCCACTGCCAGAGCAGGGAAGGGGACAGGTGATACGTCATCTTTATCTGCGGATACTTCTGGAGAATCCAGGCGTGGAAGTAGTATGCCCCTCCCTTATAATACGGCTCAAGCTCATTTTTATATGCGTGGATAAGGCCCCATGGACCGTGGAGCGTTCCGTTGGGCCAGACGCCGGGACTCTGGTGGTTGTGCCAGATGAAGACAACGTAAAGGGGCTTCCCTCCTTTTTTAAACACGGGAATGTTCTGCTCCGCTGAAGAAAGGGGGGTTCCGTTGACCTCAAGCTCCGCCGAAATCCTGCAGCTCTCCCGGGCGGTTCCGGTTAGGGTCAGGGAGGAGGGGCGACCAAGGGGGACTTTAACCTCCCTGCTTTCCCCGCAGCTCAGTCCGGCCTTCAGTATCCCGTAGCCGCCGGAGGGTTCCCGCGGGGCGAGCCTCACCGTGACCTCAATCTTCTCACCCTCAACAGGAAAATCCGGGGTCTCAAAGGTTATTTTGTAGTTCTCCTTTGAGATATACGGCTTCAGATCATTGTAAATTTCCGGAAAAGCATTTCTAAGGTCGTCAATTTTTCCGGTGAAAATGCTGAATCTGTATGTCCTGCTCTCCCCAGGCTTCAAAACCAGAGGGGGGAATTCAGCCCTTGTCTCCATTCCCCATCCCGAACTTTCAAGCCACAGTGCTGTGGTTTCCTCTTTCGGGAATACAAGCGCAATCAGTCCCTCGCCAAAATCAACGAGACCAAAAGCTTTCAATTTTGCCCCAATTCTCACCCAGTTTTTTGACTCGATGTGGATGGAGCCGCCGGCATCGATCCATATCTGCTGCTCCCCTCCGGGGTTTCCGAGGTAGCCCGCCCATGCCAGGGCATAGCCGAGGGGAAAGCCGTCCCAGCTGACGTCACTCCTGAACGTCTCATCCCCTGTGTTCGTTAGCTTCACGCTGAGCTCTGCCCTGTTTTTATCAAGGACTTCAAAGGTCTTCTCAACCGAAATCTGACCGGCTTCTGCACTTCCGACGACCCTGCTCCCCTCCTTTTGGAGCTCATACTTCACAGTTGCTAAGGAACCGGGCCAGGGCTCGCTCAGGAGCCAGTCCCACAGAGGGTAGCTCTTCCCGAGGGCCCCTCTCTCCCCGGCGCTGATGATGTTCTTCCCGTCGACAGTCCATTCAATCAGCCGGAAGCCCACACTGGAGATTTCAAACTTCTGCTTCTGCTGGGCACCTGCATAGGGCACGAGGGAGAGCAGAAGAATCAGCACTATCACGGCAGCTTTCCTCATTGTATCACCGAAAGAGATACACAAAAGAAGTAAATAAAGGTAGCGTTTTATACTCCCCTTTTATCTTTTATCATGCTTAAAGCTCCCGTGAGATCAGATGTTCTCCTCCGAACCAATTATGTTCTCAGCGGGAGGTTGCAAAGATAAAAAAAGTTAAGGAAAATGCCAGACTTTAAGGATTCAGATATTCTCCCGCAGGTCTATGATATGCTCCAGCTCCGGGCCCGTCTTTATCAGGCCAACCGGAACGCCAACTCTCTCCTCGATCCCCTCAATGAACTCCTTTGCCCTCTCCGGCAGTTTGTCGTAGTCCGTTACGCCAAAGGCTTCTCTGTCATATTTGTCGAGCATGGTTATTGCGAGCATTGTGGCTCCGTTGACCCTGGCAGAATACCGGGCGAATTCATAGTCAAACCACCCAACCCTTCTCCTCCTGCCCGTCACCGTGCCGTACTCAACGACACCGAGCCTTTCCGCTTCCTCCAGGCTCATCTCGGTCGGGAAGGGCCCGGCACCAACCCTCGTCGGAAAGCTCTTGAAGACAACCACAACGTCATCAACCCTCGTTGGCCCGATTCCAACGTCGCTCGCCATGGCTGAAGCTGAGGTATCCTTTGAGGTTACGTAGGGATAGCTCCCGTAGTAGAGGCTCAAACCAAAGCCCTGCGTTCCTTCCACGAGAACGAGCTTCCCCTCGTCAAGGGCATCATTCACCTCCTGAGCAACGTCCGTGAGATATGGCTCAAGCTCCCTGATGTCCTTTGCCTGTCTCGCTGTTCTCATGGCCCTGTCCGCATTCGCCGGGCCGCAGCCGCTTCCGGTGGTTCCTATCTTTCCATGAAGATAGCCGTTCGTTCTGTCGAGCTCTTTGTGCTTCTCCTCGATTATCGCACACCTGTAATCTATGCCAGCCCTTTCCCTGACGTTGAACTCCCTGAGATGCTCAAGCTCGCTGAAAAACACCCCGGGGTCCACTAAAACCCCTGCACCCACAAGAAGCCGGGCGTTTCTCTGCATAAAGCCCGTTGGCAGCTGTCTGACGGCGTATTTTTTTCCGTTGATAAAAACGCTGTGTCCTGCGTTTGTTCCGACGCCGCCCCTTGCTATGACATCAGGTCTGTCGTGCAGGGCCAGATATGCGATAACAGACCCCTTACCCTCATCTCCCCACTGACCGCCGACAACAATAACGCTTGGCATGGCTCTTACCCATAGTTAAGTCAATAAGGGGTTTAAAACAGTTTCGAATTTACAAAAATCTGTCAAAATTGATCAGTGCGGCTGCAAAAGGTTAAAAATTATGATGAAACCTCAGGGTATTCCCCGGAGATTAAAAACAGGCATGAGCATTATTTATAAAACCCATAGGGCAACATCCATGGGGGATAGGAGTGATAAAAAACAAGCTCATAGTCGTTACAGGAGGAGCGGGCTTCATAGGCTCCCACATAGCCTGGAAGCTGAGCAGGGAAAACGATGTTGTTATAATCGACAACCTCTACACAGGCAAAAGGGAAAACAGCCCTCCCGGAGCGAGGTTCATACAGGCAGATATAAGGGACTACAGGGCAATCGCGGAGGTAATAAGTTCAGCGGACTACGTTTTCCATGAGGCCGCAGTTGTCAGCGTTGTTGAGAGCATAGAGAAGCCGCTTTTCACAGAGGAGGTCAACGTTCTGGGTACGCTCAACATCCTTAAAGCTCTGATGGAAGGGAGCGGAAAGCTGATTTTTGCATCATCGGCCGCAGTTTATGGTGATAATCCCAACCTGCCGCTGAAGGAGAGCGAAAAGCCGAAGCCCACCTCCCCCTACGGGGTTACCAAGGTATCATCGGAGCACTATCTCAGGGTTTTCCATGAGCTTTACGGCATTCCCACCGTCGCACTCCGTTACTTCAACGTCTTCGGACCGAGACAGGGGGCAAACCAGTATGCCGGTGTGATCAGCATCTTCATAAACAGGGCGCTGAGGAACGAGCCCCTTGTAATCTTCGGGGACGGAAAGCAGACGAGGGACTTCATATACGTGAAGGACGTTGTTAGGGCAAACATCCTCGCGGCGGAAAGCAGGAGGGCTGAAGGAAGAGTGTTCAATGTTGCCCGGGGAGAGAGAACGACGATTCTTGAGCTGGCCATGAAAATCATCGAGATAACAGGTGCAAACACCTCGATAATCTTTGACAAGCCGCGGCCCGGCGATATAAAGCACAGTCAGGCTGATATAGAGGAAATAAAGAGGCTCGGATTCAAGCCGGAGTGGAGCATAGAGGAGGGGCTGAAGAAAACTGTTGAGTGGTACAGGAAAACCGGAAAATCCTGACTTCCTCCCCGCCCTGAAAGGCTGAGGTTCCAACGGTTTAACCCCTCGCCATTGGCGGTTCGGTTTGTGGGCCCCCGTCGCCGGTTTCGGTTCAGCCCGCAGGCCGGATCTCCGGCCCGTTACCCCTTACATGGGGTTATCGTCTCAAAGCCCCCCTCCCAAACTCCAACTGCCCGGAGGACGCCTTCCGGCGCCCGTTTTGGGACACGATGAAAGCCCTCTAAGAGGACTCTTTCAGAATCCTTACCACTCCAAAACTTAAAAGGCTTTCGGTGATTTGAAAGGCAGACTCAAAAATATCACATCCCCCGAGGATTTCAAAAGAAAATGTAAAATAAAGGGGTTTCATATTAACCCGCTATTTTTTAACTTTAAAGCTCATTGCCTCCTGCTGCTGGATTTTCTGGGCCTCAACAGCGAGTTCCTGAAGCCTTCCTTCAAGCTGTTTGAGAGAGCTCTGGGTCTTTGCTATTGCCTCATCATACTCCTTTATCCTTGCCTCAAGGTATTCAACCGCTTCATCGAGGCTCTTCTCCACAGCGTAGCCCGCCCCTATGCTAACTATGGCATTCTCCTTATCCACAATAACGCCCCTGAGAAAAGAGCCTGCCCCTATCGGAACCAGAATCTCCGGCTTTTCATAATCTATCTTTTTGAGCTCTTCAAGCGTCTCCTTAACAGCCTGGAACTCGTTCCTCCCCATCGTGAGCAGCTCAAGGTTCTGGGCCAGGAGCTGGGCCTGGGCCTGCAACAGCTGATACTCATAAGCGAGCTTCTCCAGCTTCTCCTGATTCGCCGCCATTCACATCACCAGAAGGAGTTGGACGGGAACCTTTTAAGGTTTGGCATTCGGGAGGATGGAAACGGAAAGGGAAGGCATCATCCGAGTATCTCCTCCCTGACCCTCTCCGCTATCTCCCTCATCGCTTCAGCCGCCTTTGAGTCTGGAAATGCCTCGACGAAGGGCCTTAGCGTGCTCATGCTCCTCGGAATAGCCCTGTCGTAGGGTATCTCACCGAGTATCGGGATTCCCTCGCTCTCGGCCCACTCCCTCAGAGCGGTAAAGCCGGGGTTGAAGTTAGCCTTGTTGATGATAAGGTAAGCCGGCTGCCTGAAGTGCTGGACAACCTTATAGGCCCTTTGCACGTCGCTCAGCGAGGCAGGCGTCGGCTCCGCAACCAGTATCGTCAAATCGGCACCACCGATGCTCGCTATGACCTGGCAGCCTATGCCAGCTGCACTGTCCACTATCATGTGCTCAAGACTGAGCTCGCCCATGAGCCTCTTCGCCCACTCCTTCTCCTCGGTGACCAGCTTTCCGCTGTTGGGCCTTCCGACGTCGAGCTGGGCCGAAACCAGCGGGAAGCCGTATTTCGTGGTGGCCTTCCTCACCACGCCAGAGCGGACTTCCTCCAGTGTTATCGTCCCCGGGACCGGACAGACGAGGCCGCAGACGTTGCAGCCCTCGCAGGTCAGCTCGCTAACAACGTAGTCACCGTCAATGAACTTTATGCAGTCGTAGGGGCATCTCTCCATGCATATGCCGCACCTTATACAGCTCTCCGCCTTTATCCTTGCCACCTTTGCCCCTATCAGCTCCCTCTCCTCTTCCCAGCGCTCAACACCCAGGAGAAGGCCGAGGTTCGGCGCGTCTGCATCCGCATCCACCGCTACGAGCCTGTATTCGTCCTTCAGAAGGTAAAGGAGCGAGGCAGCAACCGTGCTCTTCCCAACGCCGCCCTTACCGCTCGCTATAGCTATCTGCATCACTCATCACCCCCGAGGAACTCAACCACATTCTTGGCTATCTCCCTGAAGAGCCCCGCCTCGGGATAGTTCGTCAGAACTATAGGCTTAC
>JALSON010000121.1 GCA_026986455.1 Thermococcaceae archaeon
TTCAGGATTACCTCTCTGGTCTGGCCCAAATAGTGCTTCCCCTCTTTCTCCAGGTATGCCCCGGCGGTAACCTTGACATTGAAATGGGCGAGGTTCTGCACATGGGAATAGACAACGAGCGTATCCCCGGTAAAGGGATGGGTGTACTCCTCCCTGCCCTTAACGTACATGGAGAGCTTCCCGAACTGAAGGGGGTTTTTAATAACCCTCACGGGAATCCTTGCTCTCAGAATATACAGCCTTCCCCCTCCCGATGAGAGCGCCCTGAACCTCAGCAGCAGGGAGTAGCTGCCCTCTGGGACGTCCTTTCCCGCGCTGATGTTGTAGTTTATGACGTAGCTCCTGCCTATTTTCCATCCAATAAAGTTCGTTCTGTCCATTGTGAAGCTGAATCCGGACACTTCATTTCCCCTCTCATCCACAACCCTGAAGTCCTGAAATGTTACGAGGTCATACGCTAGGTTTCCGGAATTTGTAATGATTATTGATCCTGAGGAGTAGTCCCCGGAAATCACGGTGATGCTGCCCTTGATGCTCAGTGAGGTGTTCTGGGCGAGAGCCGGAGGCATGAACAGGATCATGGTTAGCATGAACATAATAACCATCACGGTGCTTCCCTTCATCACCATCCCCTAGGATACTTTTGACTTTTAATAATATAAAGTTCGTGTTTATCCAAGGAAGAAGAGGATAATTCCTGCTATCAGAATGCCCGAAAAGAACATTATGCTGATTCTGTAGAGAGCCAGCTTTGAGAAGTGCGGTCTGGCCATCAAACCTATGATTATGAGCAGCATTCCATAGACAGCTGAAAATATTCCGAGGGCCCTCTTTATGTCAATCCCTGCTATGAGGAGTACCCCCAGGAGAGCTCCCGCTATGGCTGTTATATGCGGAATAGTGAATGCATAGTATCTCATCAGGATCCTTTCATCATCCATCTCGCTCACTCCATAACAAATGCGTATGTTGTGGTTGTGGGCAGGGTTTTCCTGATCTTCGGGAGGAGGTATCTTGGAAGTATAACCTCGGTTTTCTCCTCAAGCAAGTCGTACCGGTCAAGGATTTTTTCTATAACCTTAACCTCAACCCTTCCCCTGACTTTAAAATAACCGTGCCATGTTCTCGTAATCTCCAGTATTATCGGGAGGCGGAGGCTTTCGGCTTCCTCCCTTTCAATCAACGTGGAAATCAGCTCAAGTTCGCTTTTTCTGAAATAATGGTGGCTGCCGTCTCTGAGCTGAATTTTCGGCTCATCCTCCTCCATGAGCCGGGCCAGAGTTTTTCTCGCCTTTGGCAGGTGGCTGTTTATCCTGCTTATCTCCCTGTGTATAATCTCGTCTGGATTTGGCATGATATCATATACTCACCTGCACTAAAACATTTTCGGAGCTGTTCTTTGCATTTATATGTAAAAATTGCCATGGATTACAAACAAAATCAACATTTTTATGGTGTTCAAATCCATGCCTTGTCATTATGCTAAATGATTAATCGAAAACTTTATATTCAAACATCCGTTCAGTATTAGCTGTGTTATCATGAACAGACAATCAAGGAAGGTGGAGTAAAATGAGCGAAGCCCTAACACATGAAGCTCCTGTTGAAAAGAAAATTCGCTTCCTTCAGCTGGTGTTTGTTGATATCAACGGTGTTCCCAAGGGCATGGAGATACCGATATCGAGATACGAGGAGGCGATTGAGGATGGGATATCCTTTGATGGCTCATCGATACCGGGGTTCCAGGGAATAGAGGACAGCGACCTTGTTTTTAAAGCAGACCCCACAACTTTCAGTGAGGTGCCGTGGGAGGGCATTGCGAGGGTCTATGGCTACATATACCGGGATGAAAAGCCCTACTGGGCGGATTCAAGGAGTGTGCTGAAAAACACCCTCAAAGAGCTTGCAGAAAAGGGCATGAGGGCATATATCGGGCCCGAACCGGAGTTCTACTTCTTCAGGAAAAACGGCACCTGGGAGCTCAACCTCCCGGATGCAGGGGGTTATTTCGACATAATAAACCTCGATAAGGCACGGGACATCAAGAGGGAGATAGCCCTGTACATGCCCTACTTTGGCCTTACCCCTGAGGTTCTCCACCATGAGGTTGGAAGGGCCCAGCATGAGATTGATTTCCGCTTTGATGATGCCCTCAGAACAGCGGACAACATCGTCAGCTTTAAGTATGTTGTGAAGGCGGTTGGTGAAATGCACGGCCTCTATGCAACATTCATGCCGAAGCCGATCTACGGAATGCCGGGGAACGGCATGCACCTGCACATAAGCCTGTGGAAGGGAGATGAAAACCTGTTCATGGGAGAGGAGGGGATAAGCGATACAGCCCTCCACTTCATAGGGGGAATACTGAAGCATGCGAGGGCTTTAACAGCGCTGACAAATCCGACGGTCAACAGCTATAAGCGACTTGTTCCGGGGTATGAGGCACCAGTCTACATCTCATGGGGCTACAGGAACAGGAGTGCCCTCATAAGGGTTCCCGCGTTCTGGGGGAAGGGGGCGAGGATTGAATACCGCTGCCCCGATCCAAGTGCAAATCCCTATCTGGCGTTTGCAGCGATACTGAAGGCAGGGCTTGATGGAATAGAAAAGGGAATCGAGCCCTCTGCATACGTTGAGGAGAATGTCTATGAAATGAGTGATAAAGCGAGGGATGAGCTCGGGATAGCCACCCTGCCCGGCAGTCTGGAGGAGGCTCTGGATGAACTCAGGAAGGACAGG
>JALSON010000122.1 GCA_026986455.1 Thermococcaceae archaeon
ACAGCATCATAATGAAGGATGTCGTCAGGCGAAAGAACGTAAAATATTCCTCGACCCTTTATGAGCTCGCCCTCTACCTCGTCTCCAATTTCGCCAGGGAATTCAGCTACACGAGGCTGAAGAACGCTCTGGATGTGGGGAGCGTGCACACCGTAAAGAACTACGTCGACTACCTTGAGGAGGCATTCATAATCCTCAAAGCGGAGCGCTTTTCTTATAAAGTGCGGGAGAGCCTGAAGTCCCCGAGAAAAGCATATATCGTCGATCCTGTTTTTCTGAGTGCAGGCTTTAGCCCATCACCTGATCTGGGAAGAAAAATGGAAAACACAGTTGCCGTTGAACTCCTGAGGAGGGGATACAGGCTGTACTACTGGCGGGACGAGAGGAGGGAGGTTGACTTTGTTCTGAGGAGGGGCCTGAAAGTCGAGGAGCTGATACAGGTTACGATGGAACTAACGAAGGATAACTATAAACGGGAAATTACAGGCCTTGTGGATGTTGGGAAAAAGCTGAAGGCAGAACGGTTGACTGTAATAACGTGGGACGATGAGGATGTTATTGAGGAAAGCGGAAGGGAAGTTAGGGTGATTCCCCTCTGGAAGTGGCTGATTGAAAAATAAAACCATGCAAAAGTGGCCCCCATGAGCGAATCAAGTTATGCTCTGTAGAAGATTGCAAGGGGGACAGGAATTATCTTTATTTTAGTGTATCCTATGTATCCTAAACTTTATAAAGTATAGCATACAAAGGATACAACATGAGGGCTCCGATACTGAAGGAGAAGATATTAAGAGAGCTGGCGGTTAAAGAAGAGATTTCTGTCAAAGAGCTTCTGGCCAAATTTAAGATTAACAGGCCTTACCTTTACAGGATCCTCAGATCAGTGGAGAGCAACGGTGCGATAATTCTGGAGACGGGGAGAATAAAGGTTGTTGACAAAAAAGTTCTCCTCTATACCTGGGGAGAGGAAAAGAGGAAGATATTTCAGGTTGTTAGAGGAGCAACATACAGGGTGAGGCCGAAAAAGGTTAGGGACTTTGTGGTGTTCTCTGGTACGTCGGCGTTATGGCTTCTTGGAAAGGTTCTGGAGCCGAGCTTCGGGACGGCATACATTAAAAAAGATGATTTAGATATGTTAAAGCAGATTGGGATCAAAAGAGAGGGGTATCCCATCAGGTTCTACTCCTATGATGAGGATGTTTTTAACTACACGATGGGCATAAGAGGGTATAGGCTGGCAATAATTGAACAGGTCATTGCGGATGCTCTGGGGGAAGGGATATATACGAGAGCCATTAAGGAACTGCTGGAGGAGATGAGAAATTGAATGAACATGCAGGATGTTAAGAAGACGGGTAACCCAAAAGGTTTAATAGGATGGGTCTCAAAAATATACACCAAAGTTATCAAAATTGTTAATTATGGTGGATAATTATGAGAATCGAACTGCTCAACAAACTCGCAAGAAAGAAGATCTTCACCATAGACGAAGCAGCCAAAATAACAGGAATTGACAAAAACACCCTGAAAGTTCTCCTCAGCAGGCTCGAGAAAAAAGGATGGATTGAGAGAATTGAAAAGGGAAAATACATCGTGATCCCTTTGGGAGCAGAAAAAGGAGAATACACGCTTCACGAATTCATAATAGGCTCATTACTTGTAAAACCCTCAGCCATAGCTTACTGGTCAGCCCTTAACTATCACGGCTTTACCGAGCAAATTCCCAACACCGTATTCGTCCAGACAACAGCAAGAAAGAAAAAACAAGATCTTAGAATTTTTGGAGTCAGGTATAAACTCGTCAGGATAAAGCCCGAGAAATTCTTCGGTATTGAAAAAGTCTGGATCGAAGAATTCCAAGTACCTATAACAGACAGGGAAAAGACTGTGGTTGACTGCCTGGACAAGCCGAGATATTGCGGGGGAATAATCGAGGTTGTCAAAGCGTTCAGGGAGGAGCTTGATACAGAAAAGCTCAGAGAGTATGCGTTGAGAATGAACAACTCCGCCGTCATAAGAAGGCTCGGTTACCTGTGTGACTATTTTGGAGTGGATATTGACTTACCAAAGCCAAAAACGAGGAACTACATTCTCCTCGACCCGACAATGCCCAGAGAGGGGCATGTTGACAGTAAATGGAAGGTCATAATTAATGTTGAGCTGGAGGGGCTGGAATGATCCCGGCATTTGAAATCAAAGCAGTTGCAAGAAAGAAGGGAGTTCCTGAGAGTACTGTGGAAAGGGATTATGCCCAGAACTGGCTTTTGTTCGGACTTTCAAAGACATCCCTTAAAATGGCATTTATGGGTGAACGGAGGAAGTAGTTATGTGCGACGTTGAGAAGTTAATATCCACCGGTGAGAACGAAGAGATTGAATTCAAGGAAAACTTTGACTTTAACGGGATAGTGGAAACGGCGGTTGCTTTTGCTAATAAAAGGGGCGGCGTGATATTAGTCGGAGTCAGGGACAATGGAACCGTTGTTGGGGTTCAAATAGGCAGGGAAACACTGAGGGACTGGGCCAACAGGATTTCCCAAAATACCGACCCGCCGGTGATACCTGAGCTTGAGGTTGAAGAGGTTAATGGCAAAAAAGTCCTCTGCATAAAGATTGATGAATACCCAGTAAAGCCGGTCATGTTTAGAGGCAGGGCCTATCTAAGAACCGGCAGTTCAAACAAAAGATTGAATGCCGGAGAAATAGCAGAGCTTTACTATAGAAGTATAAGGCACAGCTGGGATTATATAACGGTCAATGCGGGTTTGGATGATGTTGATTTTGACGCGGCCGGGAAATTTGTTGAGGCCGCAAAAAGCAGGGGCAGGCTTAATGTTCCTGATGGGGAAGATTTAAAGACAGCTCTGGAAAAACTTGAGCTTGTTCGCGACGGGAAGCCAACGAGGGCTCTGATTCTCCTTTTTGGAAACGATCCTCAGAAATACTTCCCACATGCCGTTGTGAGGATCGCCAGATTCAGGGGGAGCGAGATTGAAGACGATATAACAATCGATGGAAACCTCTTTAATCAGGTGGAGGAAGCTTTGAAGTTCATAAGGAAGCACATAAACGTCAGGTTCAGGATTGGAGGGAAAGCGCAGAGAGAAGAAGTCTGGGACTACCCTCCGGAAGCACTGAGGGAAGCCGTGATTAATGCCGTTGCGCACCGGGACTATGCGGAGCCTGATGAGGTACAGATAAAAATACTCGACGACAGGATAATATTCTGGAATCCCGGAGGGTTGCCTTTTGAGTTGAAGGTTGAAGATCTGTACAAACCCCATCCTTCAAAACCGAGGAACAAGCTCATTGCCAAGGTCTTTTACTACTCCGGCCACATTGAGAAGTGGGGCAGCGGCATAGGGAGGATCCTGAGGGCACTGAAGGAGTATAACCTGCCGGAACCCAGGTTTGAGGAGGTTTTTGGAGGATTCCAGGTTACATTCTACAGGGACGTTTACACAGAGGAGCGCCTGAGGAACCTGGGGTTGAACCACAGACAGATCAGAGCGGTGCTCTATGTGAAGGAGAAAGGCAGCATAACGAA
>JALSON010000123.1 GCA_026986455.1 Thermococcaceae archaeon
CCCCTCCATAAGTCTTCTGCCACTTCACGTTACCGTTCTCATCCAAGCGAAGAACCCAGAAGTCATCTTTCCCAGCGCCGAAGCTTTCAGTCCAGCCTGCGACGATAACGTTCCCGTTCGGGGCTATTGCCAGAGCGTGAGCCTCATCCCAGTCGCTCCCTCCATAAGTCTTCTGCCACTTAATGTTACCGTTCTCATCAAGCCTGAGGACCCAGAAATCCCTTCCACCGGCGCCGAAGCTGTTAGTGGCGCCTGCCACGATAACGTCCTCGTTCGGGGCCATCTTAACATCGTTGAAGTAATCGTTTTTAGTCCCGCCGTACGTCTTAAACCACTTCACGTTCCCGTCCTTGTCCAAGCGAGCGACGAAGCCATCCGTCTTGTCGTCTTTCTCAACATACCCAGCCACGATGATATCTCCGTTCCTATCAACCGCAACGGCCTTGGCAACGCCCGGCCCATATGTTTTGGCCCAATATGCCATCAGACCACCTCCCTGAGGAGCTCCTTAATCTCGTCAATCCTCGTGAGAAAACCTTCCCTATCGAAGGGAAGACCGACGTGGTTCATAATGACGGTTGCAACGTCCATAAGCTCCCTGCTCTCCTCTGAAAAGAACCTCTCGACGTGCCCAAATGAGAAAGGCTTAACCCGGTGGAGCTCTCCGAACACGTTGAGGTTCAGCTTGGGGGCGCCCATGAGGAGTGAGTAGATGTCCACCATATCTTTCCAGTGCTTCTCCCTCTTCTCGTCTGGATAGTTTGGGTTGGAATATATGTCGAGCTTGAGAACCACGAGAGCCTCGGGTAGAACCACCTTAACCTCCCCGGAGAGTCCCTCGAACCAGAAGATTTCAGTGGAGCAGTATTCTTTTTCAAATACCGGTCTAACGTAAGGACTCTCAAAGCTCAGTTTGCTCGGCTTTTTATCAAAGAGCAAATCAAGGTTCAGCCTTTCTTCGAGGAATGGAAGCTGCTTATCCCTAATTGCCTTGAAGTATCTAAACCCCGAACTCTTGTAACCAAGCTTCCTTAACCTTGAGTCAACCCCCTTAAAGTCCTCCAGCCTGACGAGGAAATCCACGTCAATCGAAGGAACTCCCGTTAAGCCCCACTTGGTGACCCAGTGATAGACCGCCCATCCTCCTGCGAGCAGGACGTTTAACCCTTCAGCTATCTTGAGCATGTCCCCTATTGACGCCCTGATTAGCGGACTGCCGGGGCTCCTTAAAGTCTTAATCTCCTCCATTCCCCACGACCTCCTCAAAAACCTCCTCAAAGAGCCGCGTGTACATGCCCTGGGCGAGCAAATCGGCCAAAACCATCCCCCAGGGTGGCACCCTGAACCTCCTCACGGCCTTTGCAAAGCGGAAGGCAAAGTCGTCGTAGGCGTAAACCGAGAGGACGTAGCCCCTCTTCGACCTCAGCTTCAACGCTTCCTCGGGCTTTCTGGCGTAAACTATTCCCCCGGCCGGACTGAGAACCTTTCCAATTGCCCAGAGGGCGGCCGAACCCGAGAGCAGAACCTGGGGAGAGGGTATAACCTTCACCCTGACCGGCTTAACCCTCTCGAATATCCTCCTCTTGTCTTCAGCCCAGAGCATAACGAAGGCCTTCCTGTCGAGGATTTCCGCGGTTCCGGCGTTGTTCACCACCACTCCCTGCTTTTCAAGCCTCCTGACCTCGCGGTGAACGTAGGGATACTTCAGCTCGACAACTCTTGAAAGCTCCGCTACTCTAACCTTTCCAAGCTCCCAGAGCGCTATGTATATCCTTTCCCTCCTCGTCGGCGGGCGCATCTCAACCACCTAAGCAAATATAACTAAACTTTTTAAAGGATTTATTAGTTTTGGTCTGTTTCAGCGTCAATACGGGGTTAACTATGAGCATCATTCCACCGGCACCCAAACCCCTGTATCGGTATGCCATTCAAACACCTCCGTAAAGGGGTCATTTTGACCCGTTTATGACCTCTTTATGACCCGTTTGACCCCTTAATATATACCTAACACCCCTTCCAGTTTTCCCGGTTTTCTCAAATATCCCTTTTTCAAAGAGGTCTTTCAAATCTCTGGCCGCTATAACCGCCGAAACCCCAAACATCTCCCGGTACTCCCTGTTCGTTATGCTCCCCTTCTCTTTGACGTAGAGAACGGCCCTAACCTGCCTCTCGTTGAGGCCAAGCTCCCTCAGCCTCTCCCCGGTCAGCCAGTCCCTGTAAAAGACCACCTGGAAGCCCCCGAAGGCCTCCTTAAATTCGGGCCTCGGAAGCTTGGCATCTTCAAACGCCCTCAGGATCCTCAGCGTCCCACTGCCCCATTTCTTAACGTAGCCCGCCAAATGGAAAACCTCTGCTATAAGCCTGTTCCTCGGCTTCGATGGGTGCTCGCGGTAGAGCTCCTCCTCGCTCAAACCGACCGGAAGGCCGTCCGGATTCCAGAAGATTATTTTCTCGCATATTTCCATGTTCACCACCTTAATCGATCCCATCCTGACCCGAGTCAATCATTTCATCACTCTCTCAATCCTCTCAAGCAGCTCTCTCCTCAACTTCTTCACCTCCCGGGGGTTTCTGTAACCGAGGTATCTGAACTCCTCGTCTGCAGACACCACGATGCTCCTGAGCCTTTTAAGGTACTCCCGCCCGACGATGGAAATGTACTTCTCCAGGTCAACGAAGCTTAAAAGGGCGAGGATGTCGATCCTGTCCTTCAGCCCCTTGATTGAGGGACTCCTCTCAAGCTCAGCCTGCTGCTTCAGCGCAAGGAGCACCTCTGGCTCGGGGACTTTGAAGCCCTCTATCACCCTTGTCCTCCTCATTATCTCCTCGGGCGGGACGATGAGAAGGGAGTAATAGGGGACGTAAACATCGATTGAGATACCTTCAACCGTAACCTCGTACTTCCTGAGCCTCTCGTTCTTCCTCAGAGGCATTTCCCCCCTTAACTTTTCAAGTCCCTCGAAGTCAACAATTATGTCTATATCCCTTGATTTCGCCGATCTTGTGTAGAGCCACACCGCCCAGCCTCCTATCAGAACGAAGTCGTATCTCTCCTTCAGTTTCTGCAGAATCTTGTAGCTTCTATCCACCACAGCATCATTCCAGAAGCTCATTCAGCCTCACCTCCACCTCCCTGAGGAACTCCGTGGAGTACCACGTTGGCAGGTTGAAAAGGTCAACGTATATCAGAGAGAGAGGAGCCTTTTTGAGTCCCAAGACATCAAAGCACTTCAGCTTCTTCAGACAGAAGACGTTCTCTCTTCCACTGGTTTTTGGAAACCTTCTCGCAACTTCTCCACAATCGGCATAGATGAAAACCTCGCCGTAATCTGCAGGATTTATCCCGTAGTACAGCTTTGCACCCGAGTAAGCGGTAAAGATGCCCTCTGGCATGAGGCCCTCTATTTCCTCGGCACTGGAGGGATAGAACGTCGAATACTCCACCTTCGGACTGTGATGAACTGCCCAGAAAATGAGGAGTTTCTTTGGGTTTGATACAAAGAAGCCCCTTCTCTTCTTCACCACCGCTCCTATCTTCATTAAAGGCTTTAAAGCGTAGTTGACGGTTCCCAGGCTTATATCGAGCTCTTCGGCCAATTTCTTCTGCGTAAAATCTCTCTCGCCCCTCTCTACCCCGATCATGAGCCTGCAGTAAACTTCCTCCCGCACCATGTTTCAAATCCTCCACACTTAAATTTATAAATGTTTCAATTTTTTTGAAACTTCTACACCAGCCCCAGAAACACCCACCACGGGATCATGAGGATGTCTTCCCTCACATCGAACTCATTCCCGATGACTATGCCCTTCTCAGCCTTCAGCCGCTCCATGCTCCTCCTGACCTGTGAAGTGTCACTTTTACCCAGGCCCACCTCGATGACGTAGTGTTTTCCGTTTCTGGTCAGCAGAAAGTCAGCGCCGCCTTTATCCGGCTCGTACTCAAGCCTTCCGGCTCCGTGGAGGTAGAGTGCTACTGCGTCCTCAAACAGGGCCGCATTATCAATGTTCTCGAACCTCTGTAGTATGGAAGCCCTCATAGCCGGTGCAAGGAACTTCAGCTTCGGGCTCTTCCTTACCTTCCGCGTCGGGCTCCCAACAGGTGGAATCTCGATGAGAAGGCCGCTCCTGACGAGTGCCCTGACGAGCTCCATGACCGTGCTCTTGGAAACCCCGAGCGTCTTCGAAAGCCTCTCGTAGCTGAATCGCTCGCCCTTTGGATTTGCCAGAATGAAGAGGAGCCTCATAGCGGAGTCGAGGGTTGACGAGTCAAAATCCCTGAATTCCTTGAGGTCTCTGTAGACTATCCTCTCAACCAGAGTGAAAACCGCCTCGTAGGCCTCTCTCTTGCCGAGTTCAAGCGCTACCGGAAGCGAGCCAAGGCGGAGGTAGCGCTCAGCCTCATCTCCGTATCGAAGCACATCTGAGAGGGCCTTCCTCAGCGAATCCTCGTCAAACTCAAAGAGCGCCTTAAGACCTATTCGTTTAACTTTTTCTCCCTTAAGGTGGAGGTATTCGAGAAAGCTTAGGGGTTTAACCTCAATGTGCTTTGCTCTTCTGGACAAATCCGGATTCTCCTTCAGTTTGAGTACTGAAGAGCCCGTGGCTATTATTAGATACTCCATCCTGTCGTGGAGAACCTTCAGGGTTAGATCCCACTTTTCATCATAGTGGACTTCGTCGAGGAGTATAACCGGCTTCTCTGGCCTGAAGAGCTCCAGATACCTTTCAACTGCCTCATACAGGCTGAAACCGAGAAGGTGGAGCTCATCAACCGGGAGGTATATCACCTCAGACGTTTTGGAGAGTGTATAAAAGTAGAGCTGTCCGAGCAGTGTTGTTTTGCCCGTGCCCCTCAGTCCAGGCAGGAGAACCGTGCCGGTCTTGCCTTCGTTGAGATATTCATCTATTCTCCCCGCGAGCTCATCAAAGATGAACCTTCTCCTCAGCTTTCTTGCGTAGTCCAGCCTACCCGGAAGTTCGGCCGCGAGCTTTATAAGATAGTCGTTCAACTGCACCATGTTAGCCACCATATTGGTTGTTTAAACAACTAAATATATGAAAATTTTGGTCGATTAGCTAAACTAATTTTGCCACAGTTATGGTCGCTCTACCGATCGCTATTTTCAGCCTCCATACCTTTCTCACACCGACCACCACTTTTGGTTAATTCCAGTTTACTAAACCAGCGCCGTTTTAGTTAATCCAAACTAACCAGACTTCCCAACTTCACCCTCAATCCTCAGCACCAAAGCCTTGATGCGCTCTTCAACTTCAGCGCTTATGGGAATGCCTTCCTTCAGCAGCATCTCTATTTGGGCTATTGCATTCATCAGGTCGGCAAGGTTTTCGTGAGTGTAGAACTTCAAGTCGTCTAAAGCTGCCAGAAGCTCTGCCTTGTCGTTCAGTTTGGCGCTTAGGATTGCGATTTTTACCGTCTTGCGGATGCTCCCCCTCTTCAGTCTTTCAAACTCCTCCCTTGAGCGGCTTTTTCTCATTGCAAGACTCGTCTTCTTCAGCTCTTCTTTCTCCATCTCTAGTTCTAAGAGGGATTCGAGGGCATTTAGGAACTCCTTAACGCTCTGGTAGCGCTCCTCCTTCATCTTGGCTAGAAGTTTCTCAAAGATGCCGTCAAACTTCCTGAGCCTTTCGTTGAATTCTGAAACGGGTTTTGGCTTTGAGTGAAGGATTTTCCCAACGAGGGCGCCGGGAGAAGTTGCCTTATACGGGAGTTCGCCCGTTAGAAGCTCGTAGAAGACTAAGCCGAGCTGGTAGATGTCAGTCCTGTGGTCTGGCACTCCAAAGGTTTCTTCATCAAGCTACTCCGGTGCGGCGTAGAGCGGTGAGTAGCCGTAGTGCCTGCTCAATGAACTGCGCGCGCTTATCTTTGCTAATCCCCAGTCGGTTATCTTCGGTGTTAAGTCAGCCTTGAGAAGGACGTTCAGGGGTTTTAGGTCGAGGTGGTAAATGCCCTTCGAGTGGGCATGCTCAAGCCCCTCCGCTATGCCCCTGATTATTTTAATCGCTACCCCCTCCGGAACGGGCTTCGGATAGGCTCCAAGGTCTCTGAAAAGCTCTCCATCGACCTCAACGCCCTCAACGAACTCCATCTCAAGGTAGGGAACCGGCAGGATGTCCGCTTTGTACAGGCGAACTATGTTCTCATGGTTTAGGTTGTACCACACGGCGACCTCCTTGATGAATAAGCTGCTCGTCCTCTCGTCTATCCTCGGTATCTTGAGGGCGACGATCTTCCCGTCTTTCTTACTCTTTACTTTGAAAACTTTTGCAAAGCCGCCCTCACCTAAAAGTTCCAGTGGTTCATAGCGCTCAAGAAGTGCTGGGGGGAAGCCCTCCAATGTCTTGGTACCTTCCACGACCTTTGCTCTTTCGGGGACTTTGGGGATCTCGGAAATTTCGGGAGCGGCTTTAGTCCCAATCGCTTGTTCAGCCGTGAGGCCCCTGCTCACCTTCTCGGGCACCTCGATTTCAGGAATTGCAGTGTTCTTTATCCTGTCGAGGATTTCGACGAACTTCTTTGAAGGTATGATGCCGCTCTCCCCCGGCCCACGCGAGATTATGTAACGCGTCACGAAGAGGTTTTCGCCCTCGATGATGCCCTTGAAAGGATAAACGACAATTTCACCGGGAAGGGGCTGGATGAAGTCAATGCTGCTCAGCTCTTTGTCCAGCTCCTCCAGCGCCGACCTTAAAGCCCATTCATCGATAACTCGTGTCTTCACGATGTAGTAGCGGTTGTTGATGAGGTAGCCGGGCCAGGGTTTTCTGCGTCTCTCCGGAGACCACTCGCAGAGAATCTCAACCTTCGGCACTGCCGTTCTGACGGTGGCGGTGGTGTCGGTGATTTTAACGTAGTTCTTGCGGAAGAAACCGGGCTTGAGAGGCGGAACGGTTACCTTGCAGTTTGTGTTTTTAACTATTGCTTGAGTGTCCATGACTATTGCGTTAGAGTCTTGGCAGAGCTTACAGCCAGGTAGATTTCCATCTGGAGGGAGGCGAAGAAACCAAACATTATTATCATCACCAGCGCTGAAGCTTCTAGTGTATCCGACAACAATGATGTCACCGCTGTCTACCATGGCAACCTCGTTAGCATAATCCCAATCGCTCCCACCGTAGGTCTTTTGCCACTTTACATTACCATTCTCATCAAGCCTAAGAATCCAAACGTCAGCACTACCGGCGCCGAAGCTTTTAGTGTAACCGACAACGATAATATCCCCGTTGGGAGCGAGGGCAAGAGCATCAGCCCCATCGCTGTCGCTTCCTCCGTAGGTTTTCTGCCACTTAATGTTACCGTTCTCATCCAGGTGAAGAACCCAGAAGTCAGCATTACCGGCGCCGAAGCTTTTAGTTCTTCCAGCAACGATGATGTCACCGTTCGGAGCGAGGGCAACTGCATCAGCACTATCATCATTGCTTCCCCCATATGTTTTTTGCCACTTAACATTGCCATTGGCATCGAGCCTGAGAATCCAAGCATCATAACCACCAGCGCCGAAGCTGAAAGTCAAACCAGCAATAATAAAGTCTCCGTTCTCTGCAACGGCAATAGCCCTAGCCCAATCTGCATAGTGTCCCTCGAAGGTTCTCTGCCATTTCACGTTTCCCTCGCCATCCAATCGAAGAATCCAGAGGTTTGAGAAATTTGGAGTATTAGCGCCGAAGCTGTGAGTTTCTCCGGCTACTATAATGTCGCCGTTAGGAGCCAAGGCAAGGGCGTAAGCCTTATCGCCGCCGCTTCCTCCGTAGGTTTTCTGCCACTTAATGTTACCGTTCTCATCCAGGTGAAGAACCCAGAAGTCATAACCACCGGCGCCGAAGCTGTAAGTGTAGCCAGCAACAATAATGTCCCCGTTCTCTGCAACCTTCACGTCGTTAAACTCATCATCCTTATTCCCCCCAAGAATCCTAACCCACTTTACATTTCCTTCCCTGTCGAGCCTCGCAACCAGTCCGCTCGACCTGGCGTCCTTTTCCTTTGGCTTAATGCTCCCAGCAATTACTATGTCTCCATTGGGCATCAGCGCAACAGCCTTAGCCTCGGCTTCCATCCCCTCAAACTCATACCTCTTTACCCAGTACTTTTTATCGGCAGTTTCCGAGATTGAGATTGGCTTCATTTCTTTCACCCCCTAACGAGCCTTTCCAAATCCCCCAAATCCATCATCTCCCCGGTTTTGCCATCAATCCTCTTCGCAATGAGCGTGAAATCTCCAAATGATGTAGGCAAAGTATTATACTTTTCCTACAGCATTTTGTTCCCAATCTGCACCCCCCACTTTCTCCGCGACCTTCCGAGCTTTCTCTGTGAATCCTTAAGCGGGGAAACAAATGCTTGGGCAGTGAGGAGTTTATGCACCACTGACCTCATGAATCACCACCTCGGCTTTTTCCACCAGCTCCGCTGGAACCGGCACTCCTTCGTTTATCCGGATTTCAAGCCCTCTGATTAGCTCCTCAAGCTCCTTTCTTGCCTCACCTTTTGCATATCTCTTCAGGTCCAGCGCATACTTGTAGGCCTCCTTCGCATCACCGAGCTTCAGGTGGAGAAGGAGGAGCTGGCCGGCGTAGTAGGCCGAGCGCGAGAAATCAACGCTCTTCCTCAGCTCCTCCCTGTATCCTCCGCCGAGCAGTTCGCCCAGGTCTCTCTGGAGTTCTTCAACCGACTGATAGCGTTCCTCCTTCCTCTTTGCAAGGCACCTCATTATGATCCCTTCGAGGGGTTTCGCATCGGGGTTAAACCGGCTCGGCCTTTCAGGCTCCTCCATTGTAATTTTCCCCGCCACCTCGACGAAGTCCTCACCGTCAAAGGGAACCCTTCCAGTCACGAGCTCGTACATCAGAACGCCCAGCTGCCAGATGTCGGTTCTTCCATCCGTCGAGCCAAAACGGGAACTAATCTGCTCCGGGGCAGCGTAGAGGGGAGTGAAACTCACCCCTGTAGTCGAGCGGCTCTCCGTTACAACCTTGCTCAGCCCCCAGTCTGAAATCTTCGGCGTGCCGTTCTTGAGCAGGATGTTTGAGGGTTTGAGGTCACGGTGAATTATGCCCTTTGAGTGTGCATATTTCAGCCCCTCGCAGACCTCAAAAATCAGCCTTGCAGCCTTCTCCCAGTTCAGGGGTTTGTCAAGCCCCGCTAAGGAGCTTTCGCAGTACTCCATCTCGATGTAGGGGAGGGGCACTATGTTGGCATCGTAAAGCTCGACTATGTTTTTATGCTTTAACCGACTCCACACCGTAACTTCCTTCAGAAATACCTTTCCAGCCTGTTCCGTGAGGTGATAGGGAATCTTTAAGGCAACGATTGTACCGTCCTTCCTCTTTGCCTTAAAGACCCTCGCGAAGCCGCCCTCCCCCACAGCTTCAACCTCTTCATAGCGCTCAAAAAGGGTCTGGAGGTTCGGTGTGAGGTATTTCTCGCCGGATTCAGCTCTACTCCCTCTGGGGATGCCCTCCACAGGCTCAAGGACTTCAAATTCAACCGGAATCCTGACCAGAAATATGCCTGATTTTACCTTTACATCGGCCTTAAAGCGGCCGGTCTTCCTCGGGATGAACCTGATAAATTCCGATTTAAATTCCCCCTCCCTCATGGAGAGGCGAAGTCTGGACGGCGAAACATCCCCCCACGTCCTCAGCTCGTCGAGAATTATCTCCACGGAGAATCTCCTGCGGGAGGTGTTCCTGAAGCCCACCCTAATTTTGCTCTCCTTATTGATGTAAAGTTCCTCTGGAGGCTCAATTACCAGTCCATTCCGCAGGAGTTCTCTCGTGCCAGTTTTTGGGAGATCAGGAGGAACAGGCAGGGGAGCCGGTTTGGGCTCCTCAAGCTCTCTGAATATCTCGGCAATTAGGGGCATGAAGATGAACAGCGCAATTAAAACTCCAAAACCGTCCATCAGGTATATTAAAAAGATTGAAATCAGGAAGCGCCTTATGAAATCCTCTGTAAAACTTCTTCTCCGCGGCATCTTCACCGACCCATCTTTATCTGATGCACTATCACGTCGGCCTTGACTATTGCCTCCTCCCCGAGCTTAATTCCCTCCTCCATCGCGAGCTTGACCTGGCTTATGAGCCAGTCGAGGTCGTCTCCGTATTTGCCCGCGTAATCCCTCAGCTCAAGCAGGTACTTGAGGGCCTCCTTCAGGTCGCCGGCTTTGAGGTTTATCAGAGCTAAGTCACCGATGTAGAAGACCGTCCTCTTGAGATCCCTGCTCTTCTTCAGACTCTCCGAGTAAGTCATGTTCAGGACTTTGGCCAAGTCCCTCTGGAGCTCCTCGATGGATTGATAGCGGTCTTCCTTCCGCTTTGCGAGCATCTTCATGATTATCGGCTCCACGATCTTTGCCTCGGGGTTGAGTTCACCCGGTTTCACGGGGCTCTCGTTGATTATGGCGAAGGTGACCTCGCCGAGGTCCCGGCCATCGAAGGGCAGTTTACCTGTCACGAGCTCGTAGAAGAGAACACCCAACTGCCAGATGTCCGTCCTCGCATCTGTGTGGCCGAAGCGCCTCGGTGAAAGCTGTTCAGGAGCGGCGTAGAATGGTGTAAAGCTCGATATCGTCGAGGAGCGGCTCTCGCTCATGACCTTGCTCAGTCCCCAGTCGCTTATCTTAGGTATTCCTGCTTTTAGGAGGACGTTTGAAGGCTTCAAGTCCCTGTGTATCACGCCCTTGGAGTGCGCGTACTTCAATCCCTCGGCGATGTTGAAGATTATCGATGCTGCCCTCTCAACCTCCATCGGCTTACCGAGCTTTGCGAGCGAGCCCTCGCAGTACTCCATCTCAAGATAGGGAATCGGAATCACGTTGACGTCGTAGAGCTCCACAATGTTTCCGTGCTTCAGGTGGAGCCAGTTGCTGATCTCCCTTACGAAGGCCTTTCCAGTTGCCGGGTCGAGAGTCTTCGGAATCTTGACGGCCACAACTTTTCCATCCCTCTTCCTCCTCGCCCTGAAGACCCTGGCAAAACCACCTTCGCCGATGTACTGGAAGTCCTCGTAAAGCGTTTCCAGCTCCTCAGGGGCGGCTTTTGGCGTTAACGGCCTCGGGGTAAACTGGGTTGGCGAATAGTAATCTCCAACCTTCACGCTCAGGCTCTTCACGGCATCGCCAATGTTCGAGGAGATTACGACGTTGAAGTCGAAGTCCCCCTTGAACTTGGGGGTTAATAGAACGTCCTTCCCAAGCTTCCTCCTGGGTTTTATCAGCGGGAAGGTGACCTTTTGCTCGCTGAGGGTGAAGTACGGGGACAGCTCGGACAGGTCAACCGTCAGGTTATCTATGGGCTCCCTGAGTTTGTTCTCGACCTCTATGGTCATCGTGACCTCTTTGCCGTAGGGGAGCTCCCTGGGGAGGAGCAGTTTGACCCCGTTTTTGAGGGTTTCGAGGACGAGGGTTCTCTGGAGTTCTTCAATCTTTGATCTTATGCCCGCGATTTCCCTCTCGTCGTTAAGCTTTTTGGCTATCTCCATGGCCTCAGCAAGAATGCCGAGCCCGGTTGCAGGATCGCTCTTCCCGGCCTCGGCGAGCCTGTCCCTGAGGGCCTTTCTGAGCTTTGCCTCTTCGAGGGTTCTTCTGATTTCTTCAACGCTCACGGTTCCGCCAATCTTCTCAGCTAAGGCCAGTGCCTGTGAGAGTGCATCTATGGCACCATCGTAGTCCTCCTCCGCCAAAAGAGCATTTGCCCCGCTCATCAACGATGAGACTTCCCTGTTGATGGAGTCTATGGCCTCGCCCACCTTTGCAATCCTGGATTTGAGGAGTTCTGTAAAGTAGTCGTTGCCTATTTCTTTCGCCAGCTCAAGCGCTCTTGCATACTTTTCCTTTGCCTGGGAATACTTTTCTCCCTCCATGAGGACGTCGCCTTCTGAGATGAGCTCCCTTATTTTCCTGATCTTATCGACGCTCTCCACTTTCTTCCTTAGCTGCTTAATTCTCCCTTCGTCCCCGAGTTTTTCGGCCAGACTAAGGGCCTGCCTGTAATAGGCCAGAGCCCTGTCGTAATCGCTCTTTTCAAGCGAATTATCGCCCCTTCCCACGAGGGAGTTTATCTCCGCTATGACAGTCCCCCTGACGGTGTTGAGCTTCTCCTGGGCCGTTCTGATAAGGGCTGGATCCTTTAGCCTGTTTGCTATGGAGAATGCCTTTGAGTAGTACTCAAGCGCTCCAAACTGATCCTTCTCGACTATGTTGTCGCCCGAGCCTATCAGGGACTCGAACTCGGCCTTCAGCCTCTCGGCTTCGCCTTTTCTCTTGCGCGAGTAGGCAACCCCTCCGACGAGGACACCGCCGATCAGGAGAAGGAGCAGGTAGTACGGGAACTTCTTTGACGGCTGGACCCCCTGGAGGACGAGATCAGCTTGAGTTAATATCTCAAGGGCCTTCGTGTAGTCTTTCTCCTGGTATGCGTTGTATGCCTTCTGGAGCAGTTCCCTGGCGTTCTCAATGTTTTCTCCCCGGTTTTCCTTCACCTGAAGTTCAGTTCTCAGTTTGTCATAATAGGCCTTCACTGCCAGTGCCTGGGCGGTTTCCGCAAACTTTTTGGCGAGCTCGTAGTCGCCGTTGTCGTAGGCCTTCTTAGCCTCGTCGAGCATGGACTTTGCGTCGCTAAGGTCCAAATCCGAGGGAGCCTTGGAGATTATTGTTTCGGCTCCTTCTATCTCGGATTTGGCAACCGGGGCGAGGGTCGATGTGGTGGAGGCCTGAGGTGCCGTGGTTGTTGTTACGGTTGAGGTCTGCGATGGAGCCTGTGTCTGGGAAGAGGTTGTTTGGCCCCCTCCACTTGAGAGATACTCACTACCAACTATGGTGACTGGATCCCTGGGGGCGTATTTGCGGACATAGATGTAGTCAAATTTTGAGGTTATACCTCTCCCAAAACCAAGGAGAATGTGATAGTAGTCTTCAGCAATTCCTGAGAATGAAATCATAGCATTATACTTTTTGTTGTCCCTCTTTACATAATCTACAGTTTTGTCTTTGAAATTTAGGGCAAGTTCATATATATTCCAAGAAGATTGCAATAGTGGTGCTATCTTATATGTTTTGGAGGTGTCTCCATTTCTCAAAGATATATCTAAGTTCTCATCGCCTCCCCAATTATGCTCAATTAGAATCATCAGAGGCCTGTTTCTAAAGAATTCTATTGTCTTGTTTATTTTTAGAGGCATGGGATTCTCTGAAAAGACAATGAGATTTACAACCCCATCCCAACCACTGTCAAAATATACCTTGGTTCCAATGATGACACTGTTTTTTGACTCAAATGCAGATTTTGTGACTATCCCTCCAGCGTTATCATAAGTGTATGGACTGTGATAATAATAAAAACCATCCGATAAGTACTGCTCTTCGTTATCTCCTGGGACGATCTCCCATTTACTCGTATTAAGCTGGTTTTCATTGAAGTCATCAAAGAACTCGAACACCTTATCCCCGTCGCTCCTGCTCTCTGCGTTAGGGTTCCCGTAGTAG
>JALSON010000124.1 GCA_026986455.1 Thermococcaceae archaeon
AAGCGGACGAGAGCGTGAAAAACATAAATCTCGCCGACTTGGGGGTTAAAAGCCCGGAGAACGGCCCCTGGGCGGAGGTTCTGAAGCCAGAGAACGTTCTCGTCTTCATAGACACTGCCAGGCTTGAGAACCGCTTTGAGAGGCAGAGGCACGGGAGCGAGAGCAGGGAGAACCCGCTGGAAGCAGAACTGGTCAAGGAGACCGTTGAAAGACTTATAAACATCGGTGTTAAGCCGGAGTGCATTGGAGTGATTACGCCCTACGACGACCAGCGCGACCTGATAAGCTCGCTCTTGGGGGAGGAGGTTGAGGTAAAAACCGTTGATGGCTACCAGGGGAGAGAAAAGGAAGTAATCGTTTTATCCTTCGTTCGCTCAAACAAACGGGGAGAACTCGGTTTCCTGAAGGATTTGAGAAGACTGAACGTCTCGCTAACGAGGGCCAAGAGGAAGCTGGTTTTGATAGGCGATTCCTCAACGCTGAGTGTTCATCCAACCTATAAGCGGCTGGTTGAGTTCGTGAGGGAGAGGGAGAATATCGTCAATGCAGAAAATCTCGTGGGGTGATACCATGTTCCTCTACACTAAAAACTTCGACGAGCAGAAATCCAAAGCTATGGAGAGCCTAAGGAAGGCGCTGGCCGATGGGAAAGTAGATGGTGATATAATCCCCCTCCTTGAGAAAATCAACTCGCTGGAAAACTACTTCACAACGAGCTCCTGCTCCGGCAGGATTTCGGTCATGGAGATGCCCCACTTCGGCGACAAGGTCAACTCGGTCTGGCTCGGCAAGTGGCACCGTGAGGTTACTCTTGAAGAGGTAATGGAGGCCATCGGAAGACACGAGAAAGGGCAGCTCTGGTTCCTCGTGAGGAGTCCAATCCTGCACGTTTCGGCCAGGACGATGGAGGATGCAGTCAGGTTGCTCAACCTTGCTATAGGCCTTGGCTTCAAGTACTCGAACATCAAGAGCGTCAGCCACAAGAAACTCCTCGTTGAGATACGCTCGACGGAGAGGATGGACGTCCCGCTCGGTGAGGACGGAGAGCCTTGGGTAAGCGAGGACTACATTGAAAGAATTGTTGCCATAGCGAACGCTCAGGTGAGGCGCTTCAAGGGGAAGCTGAAGAGGCTGGAAGAAGAGGTTGGGAGGCTCATCCCTCAAGCCCCTTAAATCTGAGGAGGAATACAAGGCCTATAAGCCCCCAGAAGGTCATCGCGAGGAAATTTTCCGAGCTAACATTTCCAGCTATTAACTGTGAGGCGCTCACCGTTGGGAGGAAGGTGAGAATCTTGGCAAGGCCACCGGGCAGAATGCTCGCCGGATAATAGACCGGTGGGAACACCGTGAGGCCCGTCACAAGTATGTTCGAGAGCCTCATTGTTCTAACGGGTTCCTTCATTCTCACGCCAAGGAGGAAGCCTATCCCGGCGCTCCACAGCCAGAGAGCGATTATCCCAAGGATCATCCCGGGGAGTGCCCGGACTCCAAGGCGTGTGAGGAGAAGAGCAGTGAGGAGAAGGACGTAAGGAAAAGCCGGAACACTCATGCCTATGGAAATTCCCAGGGCTTTCTTCCAGCCGCTTCCCGGAAGGGACATGAGAATATCGTAGAACCTCGAACGCGTCTTCATTCCGACCAGCTCTATCGCAAGGTCTGCTATGCCAACCCCGGCTATGAAGCTGACGATTGCTCCGGCTAAAGCGGTGTTCAAAAACCTGCCCCCGCTCACGATGTAGACTATGAAGATGAAGGAGAGCGGCTGGATCGCGAAGCTGATGAGGGAGAACCTTCCCCGTGTTAGGGCCATCGCGTAGTACTCAACGATCCCCATCACCGAGACCACCCGCGATGAAGACGTCCTCTATCGTCAGACTCTCCCTCCGAAAGGGTATTCCCGCGCTTTCAAGGGCTTCCATTATTTCCTTTTCCTCATATCCGGAGCGGGCGTAGATGTAGGTATTTCTCCCGGCTTTTTTCAGGAGAAAGCCCTCAAGCGTGACATCTCCGAAGGCAACGACCTTTGAATGGAGCCCCCTTAGGTACTCTCCAGCTATACTCTCCGGTGTCCCAAATGCTCTCACCCTGCCACCCTTCAGGAGAAGAACGCGGTCGCAGACGCTGGATATCTCGTTGAGATAGTGGCTCGTCAAGACTATCGTCGATTCTTCGGCCTTTTTCCTGAGGACATCCCACAGCTTCAGCCTGTTCTCGACATCAAGGCCAACCGTCGGCTCATCAAGGAAGTAAAGCCTGGCATCGGCTGAGAGCACCATGGCTAACAGGGCCCTCCTGACCATGCCTCCGGAGAGGGTGGACATCAGCTCATCGGCGTAGTCTATTCCAAAGAGCTCCATGGCCTCATCGGCCTTTCTCTTAGCTTTGTCTCTTCCAAGCCCCCTCATCCGGAGGTAGTGGTAGACGTAGTCCCTCGGGGTGAGCGTGTAGAAGTGGGCCTTGACGTCCTGAGGGAGGAGCGCGAAAAGGTTCTTTGCCTCACAGGGCTTCCTTCCGAAAATCCGGACTTCACCTGAGTCGGGTCTTAGAAGACAGCCTAGAACCCTTATGAGTGTCGTCTTCCCGGCACCGTTTGGCCCGATTATCCCGACTATTTCGCCTTCTTGTACGGTGAAGGAAACGTCGCTGAGGGCCCTTTTTGAGCCGTACCATTTGGAGAGGCCTCTTACTTCAACTGAGGGCATACAAGAAAAGTTCCCCTCTGGCTAAAAATATTTTTGGTCGCGAAAGGAAAGAAGAAGTTAAAGGCCTTCAGTCAAGGTCGCTTCCGAAGTCCTCGCTTCCGCCCTTTCCGCCTTCCTTCTCCTTCTCAAGCTTGCTGGCGGCGATGACATCATCGATCCTGAGGATCATTATTGCGGCCTCGCTGGCGCTCTTGATGGCCTGCTTGGTGACCCTGACCGGAGCGATGACGCCGCGCTCCATCATGTCGGCAGGCTCGCCCTCGAAGACGTCGACACCGATGGTCGGTCCCTTCTCCTTGTGTGCTGCTATGACCTTAACGAGGGTCTCGATCGGGTCGAGACCTGCGTTCTCAGCGAGCGTCCTCGGGATTATCTTGAGGGCCTCTGCGAAGTTCTCTATTGCTAGGGCCTCCTTGCCGCCGACCTCCTTGGCGTACTCGTCGAGCCTTATTGCCAGCTCGATCTCCGGGGCACCGCCGGCGGCGAGTATCTTGCCGTCCTCAATTATGTCTTTGCTAACCTTGACCGCATCTTCGAGCGCCCTCTCGACCTCGTCAACGACGTGCTCGGTGCCACCGCGGATGAGGATGGTCACGGCCTTCGGGTTCTTGCAGCCCTCAACGAAGATCATGTTCTCTCCCGCCACTTTCCTCTGCTCAACGAGCTCGGCCTCACCGAGGTCCTCGCTGGTGAGGTCGCGCACGTTGGTGACGATTTTAGCTCCAGTCGCCTTGGCGAGCTTCTCCATGTCGCTCTTCTTGACCCTCCTCACGGCGAGGATTCCGTACTTGGCGAGGT
>JALSON010000125.1 GCA_026986455.1 Thermococcaceae archaeon
CATTCCTCTTCCCCTTATCTATTCGAACTCAAGCTCGACTCCGTTCTCTTCGCCCTCCCAGAGGGTTATTCTGTGAAGCTTAACATTCCCAGGGAGTTTCTCCTCTATCTCACCGGCAATCCAGAGGACGATGTTCTCGGTGGTTGGATTCTCGAAGAGTTCGTTCAGGTTTCTGTGGTCGAGCCTTTCAATGATTTTTCCGACGAGTTTCCTCAGCTCAAGGAAATCCATGACGTAACCGTTCTTTAAATCTCCTTCAACCGCCACCTCAAGCCGGAAGGTGTGACCGTGCATCTCCTCGGGCTTTCCATCTATCATGACGGCATGGGCCGCCTCGAACCTGAAGCGCTCGATGATGCGGGATTTCATAGGTGCCACCACGGTTTATGGATGGCATTAAAACTAAAACCTTTGGGAGAGGTTTATGCATAACCCAACATATTTCTAACATTTAAAAATAACTCACCGTAATATTTAAAACCCGCAGGGCTTATAAATCAGCATGGCTATTTCCCAGAGGTGGTGAAAGTGGTGAGATACACGGTAACATCAGCGCTGCCTTACGCTAACGGGCCGATTCACGCCGGCCATCTTGCAGGAGCATACCTCCCGGCTGATATATTCGTGCGCTATCTGCGCCTTAAGGGAGAGGATGTCATCTACATATGCGGAACAGATGAACACGGCACGCCTATAACGTTCAGGGCATTGAAGGAGGGCAGGAGCCCGAGGGAAATCGTCGACGAGTTCCACGAGCACATCAAAACGACGTTCGAGAGGGCCAAGATAAGCTTCGACTACTTCGGCAGGACAGAGCTCCCTGTGCACTACAGAATAAGCCAGGAATTCTTTCTGAAAGCCCTTGAAAATGGTCATCTTGTAAAGAAGACCAAGAAACAGGCCTACTGCGAGTACGATAAGATGTTTTTACCCGACCGCTACGTTATAGGCACCTGCCCCCACTGCGGTGCCGAAAACCAGCGCGGCGACCAGTGCGAGGTCTGCGGCCATCCCCTGACGCCTGAGGAGCTCATCAACCCGCGCTGCAACATCTGCGGCAACCAGATCACTTTCAAGGACTCCGCCCACTACTATATCCGTATGGGGGACTTCGCGGAGAGGCTCAAGGAGTGGGTTGAGAGCCAGGAGCACTGGAAGCCGAACGTCAGGAACACCGTCCTCGGCTGGATAAGGGAGGGCCTTGAGGAGAGGGCCATAACGCGCGACCTCGACTGGGGCATCCCGGTTCCACTCGACGATGAGGACGTTAAGGGAAAGGTGCTCTACGTCTGGTTTGAGGCACCTATAGGCTATATCTCAATCACAATTGAGGCCCTCAGGAGGGCTGGAAAGGAGAACGAGTGGAAGAAGTTCTGGCTCAATCTCGACGGTCAAACTAAGGTAATCCACTTCATCGGCAAGGACAACGTCCCCTTCCACGCCATATTCTGGCCGGCCTTCCTCCTTGCGTATGGCAAATACAGGGATGAGGAAGTCGAGGCCGAGTGGCTTCTGCCGTACGACATCCCCGCCAACGAGTACCTCAACCTTGAGGGCAGGAAGTTCTCCACCAGCAGAAACTGGGCGATATGGGTCCACGAGTTCCTCGATGCCTTTCCGGCTGACTACCTGCGCTATTACCTCACGGCCATAATGCCCGAAACGAGGGATTCAGACTTCAGCTTCGCCGACTTCAAGAGCAAGATAAACGAGGAGCTCGTCAACAACCTCGGAAACTTCGTGCATAGAGCTTTAACCTTCGCCAACCGCTATTTCGACGGAACCGTGCCGGAGAGGGGCGAGCTGGACGATCTCGATAGGAAAGCCTTTGAGGAGATTGAGAGGGCCTTCGAGGAGACCGGAAAGCTGATAGCCCAGTACAGGTTCAAGGACGCGTTAAAGAGGGTCATGGAGCTGGCCATCTTCGGCAACCGCTACTTCGACTACCAGAAGCCGTGGAAGACGGCCAAAACCGACCGCGTAAGGACTGCAACCACCGTGAACATATCCCTCCAGATAGTTAAAGCTTTGGGAATCCTCCTTGAGCCGTTCCTTCCAGATGCGGGCGAGAGGATATGGCACCTCCTCAACCTTGAGGAGCTCAAGCGCTGGGAGTTCACCGAGATTCCGGCCGGGCACAGGGTCAGGAAGGCCACCCCGATGTTCAAGAAGGTGACGGATGAGGACATCATCTACTTCATTGTGAACTACATAGCGAGGGGCAACCCCGAGAGTGCCAGACTGCTCCTCGACAAGTACTACAGGCGGGACGACGTTGTGAAAGTAGCTTTGGAGCGCTTCAGTAACAGGGAAGAGGCCATGGCAATCCTTAAGAGCATCTACGGGGATGAGATTAAGGTGGAGACCCCGAAGAAGGAGAGGGTGAAAAAGGAGGAAGGTGGTGAAAAAATGGAGTATGTGAGCTTTGATGACTTTGCCAAGCTCGACCTCAGGGTCGGAAAGATAATCGAGGTCAAGGACCACCCTAATGCGGACAGACTCTACGTGGTGAAAGTGGATTTAGGCGATGAGGTCAGGCAGCTCGTTGCCGGGCTGAAGAAGTACTACAAGCCGGAAGAACTGCTCAACCGCTACGTCGTCATCATAGCAAACCTTGAACCCAAGAAGCTGAGGGGAGTAGAAAGCCAGGGGATGCTCTTAGCGGCAGACGACGGCGAGAACGTTGCCCTGCTTATGCCGGACAAAGAAATAAAGCTGGGTGCAAGGATAAGGTGATTCTTTCTTCTCTTATTTTTGGTTGAGGGTACTGGGTTCGAAAACCTTTTCTTTTCCCGTGCTGTAGTTAGTTGGGTGGTTTCATGTCGCTTTTGCCCTTGGCCGGGATGTTCATATTCGGGGGGAAGAAGAAAAAGAAGAGCTGGAAAGAAGTGTTTCAGGAACTCGCAGAGAAGCACGGCCTGCCAGTAGAGGTTATAGAAGCATTTGGCGGCGCGCACATATCATCTAATGGGTACATTGAGTTCGTCAGAAGGATGGACCCCGAGGGGGACCTGAAAAGGGTAAAAAAAACCCTTGACGTGGATGAAACCGGCGATCTCTGGGCAGCGCGCGCCGTCAGGGATCACGAGTATCATAGATACATCGCGAGAGAGAGACCCAAAATCCCGTGGATACAACATACTGCACGGTGCGCTGGCGGTGCTCATAGCGAACCATACTGGCAAGGAGCACGAGGAGATTGGATGGGCAGTAGGCGATGCGATATACGAATACCTCGTCAAGCAGGGAAAAACCGTGGAAGATATTGAGAAGAATCCGTCGGAATTCGCAAAACTC
This sequence comes from Thermococcaceae archaeon, assembly GCA_026986455.1. Classification (GTDB taxonomy): domain Archaea; phylum Methanobacteriota_B; class Thermococci; order Thermococcales; family Thermococcaceae; genus Thermococcus. The sequence goes on from JALSON010000125.1 coordinate 3,298, forward strand.
GTCGTAAAAAAACTGCAGGAACGAGAGATAATTGGACCGACAGTCGCAAGATCCACGCAGAAGGCAATAAAAGAAGTCATCCCATACACTGTAAAGCTCATAAACAAGATGTGGCCAAAGGATCACAACATCAAGCACCTGCGGGCGATGATGGAAGCATTCTCGCCAGAT
>JALSON010000126.1 GCA_026986455.1 Thermococcaceae archaeon
TAGACTGCGTTCAGAAGCATGAGCCTGTAGGGGGTTCCCGCAAACGCCATTGCCGGGAGAAAAACGGATGTGCTGGCCATGCCCATGAGTATGAAGGGCTTCCTTTTGAGGGTTCTGTCGCTCAGCCTTCCCCAGAACAGGCTTCCCAGCATCGAGCTGAGGCTTGCGAGGGCAACCAGCAGGCCGGCATCCTTCGCACTTCCCCCCAGACCCAGCAGGTAGAGCGGGATGAGCAGCGAACTCCCTCCGGTCGCTATTTTGAAGGGTATGAATGAGTAGAACCAGCGGGGAGTCCTTATTGAGCTAACCCCGTGGTATATGTGGGCGACCCTCTTCGCATGGAGGCTTGCGTTTATCCTCTGGCTCATTTTACCACCTTAGGTTCAGCGGGAGTGGGGATTGATTTATAAAGCTTCCTGTCCGTCTGATGCTTCTGAAGTCCGGAGCTGTACATTCTGCCGGGCAAAGTTTATACGCTTTTAGGGTAACCTAATCCGGTGGTGGTTATGATAGCTTTCGGTCCGGTTCCATCACGCCGTCTCGGGAAAAGCCTTGGAATAAACAACATACCTGATAAGGTGTGCTCTTACGCCTGCATCTACTGCCAGATAGGGAGAACGCTCAGGATGGAGGTGAAGAGAAGGCGTTTTTACGATCCGGAGAGAATATTAAGGGATGTGGAAACGAAGGTTCATGAGGCAACGGAGCGGGGAGAGAGGATTGATTATCTCACTTTCGTACCCGATGGTGAGCCAACGCTTGATATAAACCTCGGAAAGGAGACCGAACTCCTGAGGCAGCTTGAAATTCCCCTCGCAGTCCTCACGAATTCTTCCCTTATATGGCGTGAGGATGTCCGGGAAGAGCTTTCGGTATTTGATTTTGTTTCCCTTAAACTCGATGCCGTGAGCGGGCACCTCTGGAGGAGAGTCGACAGACCGCACAGAAGCCTGAGGCTGGAGGACATACTTGAGGGAATGCTTGATTTCAGGGACGGGTTCAAAGGGAGGCTTGTAACCGAAACGATGCTCATTGGTGGTATTGATTATGGAGATGAGCCTGAGAAGATTGCGGAATTCCTTAAAGATCTAAAGCCGGATGTGGCGTATATAGCCGTCCCAACCCGACCGCCGGCTGAAAGGTGGGTTAAACCCGCTGATGAGGAGACCATAAACCGAACATTCCAGCTGTTTGCAGAGGCTCTTGGAGAGGGAAGGGTGGAGTATCTCATAGGCTATGAGGGAAATGCCTTTGCCTTCACGGGAAATGTTGAAGATGACCTGCTCGGCATAACAGCTGTGCATCCCATGAGGGAGGATGCAGTTAAAAAGCTCCTTGAAAAGGCCAATGCAGGCTGGGATGTTGTTGAAAAGCTTTTAAAGGCGGGGAAATTGATTGAGATTGAGTATGAGGGAGAGAAGTTCTATATGAGGAGGCTGAGGAGCAGGGATAGGAGTTAGGGCAGGGGATAGGAATAGGTTTAATACATATCATCGGATGTATGTATGGTGATGAGGATGAAAATAGGACTCATTGTCAACCCAATAGCAGGAATGGGCGGGAAGGTTGCCCTTAAGGGCACGGACGGCGTTGTTGAGGAGGCAATCAGGAGGGGGGCGAGACCCGTAGCCCCCGACCTTGCGAGGCTTTTCCTTCATGAGCTCTCCCACTATCCCGAATGCAGGGAGATTGAGTTTGTGACGGGGCCGGATGGGCTCGGTGAGGAGGTGCTGGAGGATTTCGAGTTCCGGTTTGAAGTTATCAGGCACAGGGAAATCCGGTACAGGGACATTCTCGGAGTCAGAATTCCGGATACAACCAGCGAGGACACCATGACCCTCGTCAGAAGGATGCTCAGGGATGTGGAGCTGATGCTGTTTGCCGGCGGGGACGGGACTGCGAGGGACGTTTATCTCGCAACCGGAAGGGAGAAGCCGGTCCTCGGGATTCCCACAGGGGTTAAGATGTTCTCCGGCGTTTTTGCCGCCTCCCCCGAAGACGCCGCCAGAATAGTTGTGGAGTTCCTAAGGGGAAACGCCAGAATTGCGGAGAGGGATGTGATGGATCTGGATGAAAATGCATTCAGGCACGATGAGGTGAGACCGAGGCGTTACGGAAGGGCATTAACCCCCTACGTTGAGCTTCTCGTTCAGGGAGCTAAAGAACCGAGCAGAATGGATGAAGAGGAGGAAATCGAGGCGATAGTAGAGGCCCTTCACGGGGAGCTTGAGGACGGGATATACTTCCTCGGTGCGGGCTCAACGGTTAAGAGGTTGAAGGACAGGCTCGGCATAAACGGAACACTCCTGGGTGTGGATGTTGTCGAGATCAAGGACGGGAAGGCGAGGCTTCTGGTGAAGGATGCTCAGGAGAAGGATCTGCTCCGCTTTGTCAGTAGAAACCCCAGAATCATCGTTACGGTAATTGGTGGCCTGAGCTTTCTCTTCGGCAGGGGCAACCAGCAGTTTTCGGCTGAGGTTCTCAGGCACATACCCAAGGAGAACATAACAGTCGTAGCGGCACCTTCAAAAATTGAAAAAGGAATGATAAGGGTCTATACAGGGGATAGAGAGGTGGATGAAAGGCTGAGGGGCTACATGCGGGTGCGCATAAGTCCCTGGGCTGAGAGAATTGTGAGGGTGATCTGATTTTTTTCGCTTAGACCAGAACCCGTTTATACTTCAAAGGTGATATTAAACCGGTGAAGTTTATGAAGTACAGCAAGCTGGCCATTGAGATTCTGAGGGATGAGGAGAAGAGCATATACTACGACCCCATCTACCACGGAAGAACCCTCAAGATTTTCGGGATTGATGATGACCCTCTCAGGGTTTTGAAGTATATTGCTGACGGATACAGGAAGCTCGGCTACGGAGCAATAATTTTCGACACCCACGGGGAGTTTCCGGAGGATGGCTTTGACACGGTTTTAAAGATAGAGGACGGAAAACCAGCGGGTCTTGACCCCATACGGATGGCAAAGAATGGCATGATGGATCTGTACAGCGCCGCAACCCTCCTCCAGACGGTTTATGAGCTCGACAGGGTTCTCACCGACAGGCTCTACGTCGATATTCTCCGGGGGAAAATTTCGAGTGTGCCTGAAGCTGCTAAAGCGGGTGAGAAGTACAGCGAGGTTATCATGGAAAGCTACACGGCGCTTGATGAGGCGTTTTACGAGGGAGAACCACCGGAGCTGGGGAGGAACATTCTGGTGAACCTCGGGGAGGCACACAGCGTGAGCATTGTCGGAACGGCGTTTCTGGTTCTCGCAGCTGCGGTTGAAAAGAGAAGGGGTGTCATGGTGGGGGTTGATGATGCTGCGGTTCTGGCATACACGACAGCAGGGAGCGCTGCGATGCCCCTCCTAACGAGGCCCGCGAGGAAGAGGCTAACAGTGCTGGGGACGAGGTATGCCATAGATTCCGTCCTTAACATAGCTGGCCCAACGCT
>JALSON010000127.1 GCA_026986455.1 Thermococcaceae archaeon
GGAGTAGGTCTTTGAGGACGGGTTAACAGGGGAATTATAATCACGTGGGAAGAAACGGAAAAATTAACAGGGGAAGGCATCGAGCTGGAAGTTCCTTACAAGGGCTCAGTCTCCTCTGAGCTTCCACTTCAGCCCCCTATCCATCACGGCCTCAATCTTCTCCTCGTTGTAAAGCTTCGCTATGAATGCTCTCAGGGGGACGAGGTTTAACGCCAGAATCTGCGGGGTTGGGGAGACATCAAAATAACCGGACAGCCTGTATGCGAGCTCGTCAATGCCCATGGGGCTCTTTAGAAGTTTCAGAATCATGGTCTCTGCCTCTTCAAGCCTGTGCAGGTTGAACTCAAGGAGCTTTCCTGCTTCGTCACCCTTTACAGCCTTCCCGTGGGAGGGTATCAGCAGCAGCCCTTCATCTGCATAATCCTGTAATTGTTTAATTGAGTTTTCGAATAATTCTGGCTCGACCAGATATGGAATCCCCACGCTCTGGAGAACCCTCTCGCCGAAGAAGCTGTCGCCGGCGTAGAGCACCGAATTTTCCTCATCAAGGAATCCCGTCATCCCGGGGGAATGTCCGCTCAGCTTTATTGCTCTCAGGCCGAATAGGACATCTCCCCACTCGAATATGCCGTGAACCCTGACCTCACCCTCAAACTGCGACACCAGAAAGCCCCTTGGAGCCTTTGATCCGAATGTCAGGATTTCCCTATTGAGGGGGCTTTCCACGATGCTGAACTCAAAGCGGTGGGCAAAAAGAGGAGCCTCTATTTTAGGGGCGACCCTAACGTGATCCGCATGTCCGTGGGTTGTCAGCTGGGCACGGATTTCCAGGCCGAGCTTTCTCATCTCCCTCTTCAAATCCTTGTGCCTTCCGCTTCCCTGTCCGGGGTCGACCAGAACGGCCTTTTCATCGTGAATTTTAACCATTGTAGAAGGGCTGCCCGGGTACAGATACAATCCCTCTCCAATCTTTCTTAATGCCAAGAAAATCACCCGTGTCTATTTTCGGGGGGAGCATTAAAAATCTATCGAAAGGTTAATCTTGAGAAAGGATAACCTTAAACAGGGGGATGATGGTGAAAATGGTTCTGATTGATGGAGAGCATTATCCGGATGTAACGGCGTGGGCTGTAAAGAGACTGGGTGATGTGTGCTGTGCGGTTTTCCTTGGAGGGACCGAGAAGGTTGGAGACCTGAATGAGATTGAGAGGAAGGTGGGGGTTAAAGTTTATTACAGCAGGGATTATATCGATGCCATCCAGCGGGCTATAATGGAAAATGACATCCATGAGGCTGTTGACCTCAGCGATGAGCCGGTTCTCACATACGAGGACAGGTTCAGGATTGCATCCTTTCTCCTTGCAAACGGAATAACCTATACGGGCGCTGATTTCACGTTCAGACCCCGGCGGCTCCTGAATATAAACAAGCCCAGCCTGATGGTCATAGGAACTGGAAAGAGGGTCGGGAAGACTGCCGTCAGCGGGTTTGTGGCGAGAACCCTGAAGGAAATCGCAAAGCCCGCCATCCTAACGATGGGACGGGGCGGGCCCGAGGAACCGGAGATTATTGAGGGGGAGAGGCTTGAGATAACGCCGGAATTTCTGCTCGGAATTGCGGAGAAAGGCAAGCATGCTGCGTCGGACCACCTTGAAGATGCCCTGACATCGAGGGTTCTGACAATCGGCTGCCGCCGCTGCGGTGGGGGAATGGCCGGTTTTTCATTCTTTGATGCTGTGGAGGAGGGCATAAAGATTGCCGAGGGGCTTGACAACGACCTCATCATACTGGAGGGCAGCGGGGCGACCCTTCCCGCGGTTAGGGCTGACGGATGCATAACGGTTGTCGGGGCGACCCAGAAGATAAGCTTCATAAGGGGATACTTCGGCCCCTTCAGGATCAAGCTCGCCGATTTAATCGTGGTTACCATGGCAGACCTTAGAAGCGAGAGAAGGCTGGAATCCATTAAAAGGGTCATCTCAAAAATAAATCCCGACGCCGAGCTCCACCTGACAAAATTCATACCAAGGCCTCTGGGGAGGATTGAAGGGAAGAGGGTGCTTTTGATAATGACCGCAAACCGGAAGGGACTGCAGCGGGCGGCATCACACCTGGAGGAGCACTATGGCGTGGAGGTGGTGGGCTTCTCCGGCCATCTCTCAAACAGGAGAAAGCTTATTGAGGACATGAGGAAGTTCAAAGGCTATGATACGGTGCTGGTTGAGCTCAAGGCCGCGGCTGTGGATGTGGTGACGAGGAGGGCACTTGATGAGGGCAGGGAGGTTGTTTTCATGGACAATGAGCCGGTGAATATTGACGGCAAAGACCTGAGGGATAGCATCCTGAACCTTGGAAAGCGCATACTGGGGGAGCGGAGATGATAATAGCTGTGGGTCAGGAGGGTGAAAGCCTCAGAGGGAAAACAGCACACCTGCGGAATCGAACGCTGGGGGGTAAGGCATGATAATCGTTGTGGACCCCGAGAAGAAAACGAGGCTGCCCTTTTCCCGCGGGATACTGACGAGGTCAATAACCTCCGCTGGCGTGGATGTTGGGATAGCATACTCAGTGGCCACCGAGATTGTTAAAACATTCTCCGAGCAGGGAAGGAAGATAGTGACGAAGGATGAGATAAGGGAGCTAACATACCACAGGCTGCTGGAGAGGGGGCTGAAGGAGGAGGCGAGGAAGTATCTCTTCTGGCGCAAAATAAAGAAGCTCAAATTCCCGATGATTCTCCTGATTGGCGGCACCACAGGGGTCGGCAAATCCACAATATCAACCGAGCTGGCCTTCAGGCTCGGCATAAGAACCACGATAGGAACCGACACCATAAGGGAGGTTATGAGAAAGATAATAGCGAGGGAACTCCTCCCTGCTCTGCACACTTCATCATTCATGGCATCCAACGTCATAAACAAGATTCCGCGGGGAGTCTCGCCGCTGATTTTCGGATTTGAAACTCAGGTCAGGCACGTGGCCGTCGGTGTCAATGCGGTTATCGAGAGGGCATACACAGAGGGATTCAACACAGTGGTTGAGGGCATTCACCTTGTTCCCGGCTACATCTCCCTGAACGACAGGAGCTTTATGTACGTTGTCGCCGTGAAAAGCAGGAAGTCCCTTGAAGCGAGGTTCTATGAGAGGGAGAGGTACAGCCTGAGGCCTGCGGATTACTACATACAAAACCTCGATGCTATAATGGAGATACAGGAGTTCATACTGGAGCATGCGAAGGAGCATGACATACCTGTTGTGGAGAACATCGAGCTTGAGGATACGGTTGACAAGATAATGAGCGATTTGATGGAACGTGTTGCCGAAAGGATGAAGGAGAGGGGAATAGAGATTTAGGTCCACTTAACCTCGGTTTTTATTTTCCATATCCCCAGCAGCTTCCCGGCGTTCCACGTCGCCTGAATCTGGAAGGCAACTAT
>JALSON010000128.1 GCA_026986455.1 Thermococcaceae archaeon
CTTCTCAAGGAACTCTTGGAGCGCACCCCACTTGGCCCCCTCGATGTCCCTGAGCGTTACAGGCTTCCCATCTATCCTCTCCCCCATGTAGTACTTTCTCACGAGCTCTTTGTAAGCGACTATCGCTTCGCTGACACCTTTCCTGGCCCAGAGAAGCTTAAGGCTCTCCCTAAATTTGGCCAAGGGGATCTCAACGACTTTCTTCTTGTTGCCGATTTTCAGAACAAAGTGTGGCGGGGCGAGAGAATCCCCAATCGCGAGCTTCGTCTCAAGGTTGGGTAGAATGGGCTCGTTTGGAATCCTCCCTTCGCCCTCGATGAGCGCCAGCCAGAGCCTGAGCTTCGCCACCCTTATCGCCCAGTCCTTTATGTCAACGCCGTAGATGTTGTCCCTGATGATTTCGAGCTTCTTTTTGTAAGTAACCCTGCTGTCCTCGGTGAGCTTCTCGTGGAGCTCTATGAGTAGGTGGTACATCCCAACGAGGAAAGCACCGCTTCCGGCGGCTGGATCAACCACTTTAACGTCCTTGAGGGCCTTTTCAAGGGCATCTATCTCTTCCCAGGAGAGGCTCTTTGGATTCCACTCGTAGGATGGTGTGAACACGAACCTCATGAGAAGGTCTTTATCAAGCTTGGTGTTCCTTTCAAGATACTGGTAAACGGCCATCCTGCACATGAAGTCCACTTCGCTCCTCGGGGTGTAGAATATTCCAGAGGCCCTCCTCTCCTCCTCGCTCTCGATCTGCTCCTCCTCTGCAATCAGGGATTCGTAGATTTTGCCGAGCATCGCCGGGTCAACGGCAACCTCCACCTCGTAGGGTGTTTCCTCAGTTACAGTGAAGTTGTACTCTTCGAAGAAACCCATCACGATTTCAGTCATGAGCCTGTCGTCTATCTCCGTGATAACCTCGTCGAGGTTAACGCCCGCTATCTCAACCGGGCTGAAGAGCCCACCGTTGAAGTATGGAACACCGTAGAGAAAGACATCCCTAACTGTGGGAGAGGGAACGCTCTTGATAGCATCGATATCTTTACGGCCGTAGCCTCTCCTCGGACGGTTCATCGCGTAGAGGAAGAGAACCCTGAGGTAGTCCCGATAGAAGTTGCCGCCGTGTTCTTCGTACTGATCGTGGAGCCACCTGACGAAGTTTCTGACATCTACCTCATCTCTAAGATCCCTTCTGAGGGTACTAAGGTCAACTATCCAGCCCTTCTTCTGGAGGAAGTAGACAAACATGAGCCTGTTGAAGAACGTGTGGGCGAAGGTCTTGGTGGCCCTCTCAACGAAAATATCCTCTCTCTTGGCCTTGGGTATCTCCATCGATTCACCGGTGAGGAGGTAGTCATCTGGACAGAGTGCCCTTAGTTTAGACCCGTATCTCTTTTTAATCCAGTTTTTAAGGTCGTAGTAGTTCCTCTTGTACTCCTTAAAGAACTCCTCGGTCAAGGGTTTGACGAGCATGTACTTATCCAGGGCATCCTTGATTAGGCTGGCCGAAAGGCTATCATACTTCCTGAGCTCCAGGGCAACTTTCGCGATGTTTGTTGCCAGCGTCCTGAGCTTCTTCTCCTCTGGGTCGATTACGTAGACGTTGAGCTTTGCGCTCTCAAGCTTTCTCTGGTAGATGGGTATGATGAGCTTCCAGTATTTGTGCTTGCGTTTCTCACTCTTCTGGTTCTCTATCACGTCAAGGATTAGGACGAAGTTGGCGAATGAGATATCCGAGGAATACGAGGTGAATTTAAGCAGGTTCTTCACGAGCTTTTGACGGTATTTGAGCGTGTCCTTCCAAGTTTCAGCGTAGATGACATAGAAGTTCATGCCGAGGTCAGAGGAGGCAACGGAGATTATCCTCAACTCGCCAGTGTTCCCATCCACAAAGCCATCGAGGTAATCCCTCTCAATGTCCTCATCCTCGCGCTCAAAACCCCAGTGCTCGAAAATTTTCCTGAACGTTTCCATAGCATCGCTAAGTGAGGTCTCGGTTTCGAGGCGTTTGAGAAGGGACTCGATGAGTTTGGCCTCATCCACGAGGCTTTTACTTTCGGTTGTCATCATAATGACCACTCTCCCGATGAGTTTGAGCTACCTTAATCTTCACTCCTGATGCTTTTAAGTGTTAGTAGCGTGTGGGACAAAGTGAAGACCCGTTCACCGGTGACGAACCATCACTTACACTTAGCTCAGAGACACAGGATGTTTGTAAAGTCTAAAAGGCTCAAACTGTTTATCAGGTGGTTTAAAATTTTGAAACATAACACCCAACCATGACTCTTTTAATGACGAATTTGAAGTAGCTTGTAATGAACATATCTCAGATTTTCAGATTCAAAATTTCTCAAATAACACTAAACATAAAACAAAAAATGAATGAGTCCAAAGGATTCCAAGTTAAATCCGGTTATTAATCAACCATTAGCTTTTTTAAGATAACTCTGAGCATGAAGCTTATCACCAAGTTCATTTTTTCAAAGTACGGGGGCAGGGTAACCACCAGAAAGGAATTGGAGGAAATCTGCAGA
>JALSON010000129.1 GCA_026986455.1 Thermococcaceae archaeon
TCCATTTATTATGTGTTTCTGCCCATCTTCATGCCGATAATGTTGCACTTCCACTGGGATCCGCTGTGGTTCGGCGTCATGATGACCATAAATCTCGCTATAGGACAGGTAACACCCCCTGTTGCTGTCAATGCTTATGTGGCAGCAAACATAGCCAAAGTTTCCCTCGAGGATATAGCAAGGGAGACATTACTACTTATAATAGCAGCAATAATAGGTCTTATAATAGTCATGATGTTTCCACAGATTGTGTTGTGGCTGCCAAAGCATTCTCACCTTTACTGAGGAGGTGTTGGAATGAGATTTGGATGGGAGGATATTCCCAAGGAAACCCTGGTCTGGATGTATGAGACCATGGTGAAGATTAGAAAGTTTGATTTAGCGGCGGAACAGCATTTCCTGAGGGGGGAAATCCCCGGTTTTATACATGCATACATCGGGGAGGAGGCGATAGCCACAGGAGTCATGGCCAATCTCAGAGAAGATGACTATATAACCAGCACTCACAGGGGACACGGGCACATGATTGCTAAGGGTGCTGATGTAAAGCGCATGATGGCGGAGCTTTATGGGAAAAAAACCGGATACTGCAGGGGAAAAGGAGGGTCGATGCATATAGCAGACATTTCACGGGGGGTGCTGGGTGCAAACGGCGAGGTTGCGGGGGGTATTCCTATAGCAGTTGGTGCAGGGCTTGCAGTAAAATTCAGGAAAAGTGATCAGGTTGTGGTGTCTTTCTTCGGTGATGGGGCTACAAACAGAGGGGCATTCCATGAGGGCCTTAACTTTGCGGCCGTTTATAACCTTCCGGTGATATTTGTGGTGGAATTCAATGAATATGCTTCCACAGCACCTGCAAGAGAGATGATACCAGTTAAGAATGTTGCGGTCAGGGCTGCAGGATACGGGATTCCGGGGATAACCATAGACGGAAATAATGTCCTTGAAGTTTATGAAACCGCACGGATGGCTATCGAACGGGCACGGTGTGGAGGTGGTCCCTTCCTGATTGAGGCAAAGACTTATCGGCTTAAGGGACATTTTGTCGGAGATCCTGAACTTTACAGGGACAAGAGAGAGGTTCAGGAATTCTGGAAGAAGGAACCAATAGGCAGATATGAAGCATTTCTCCTTAAGAATGGGATACTAACAAAGGAGGATATTGAGGAGATAAACGAGCGGGTTGATAAGATGATTGAGGAAGCCGTTAGATTTGCAAGGGAAAGCCCATATCCGGAGCCGGAAGATGCTCTTAGAGATCTCTTCGTTGATGATACCGGGTATGATTACTGAGGTGATCCATATGGGTGAAAGGATAATAACATTTTCCCAGGCTCTCTGTGAGGGAGTGCTTGAAGAAATGCTCAGGGATGAAAGGGTAATAACCTACGGTGAGGATATAGCAAAGCAGGGTGGAATATTTGGTGCATACAAATGTTTGCTTGGGAAGGTTGGTGACAGAATCTTTGATACCCCCATCTCGGAGGAGGTGATCTACGGCTCGGCTCTGGGTGCTGCGATGGCAGGTATGATTCCTGTTGTTGAATTCCATTTTGCCGACTTTCTTTTCACAGGAATAACTGCGATAACGAATCAGATAATGAAGATGAGGTATATGACGGGTGGTCAGGTTAGTCTGCCGATAGTTCTCAGGGGCCCAGATGGTGTTGCAAAATCTGCGGCAGCCCAGCATTCCCAGAGCATAGAGACGATATTCATGCACGTTCCTGGCATAAAGGTTGTTGTTCCCTCCACACCCTATGATGCAAAGGGACTTATAAAATCCTCGATACGAGACCCCGATCCGATAATATTCTTTGAACATAAAGCACTCTACAAGATCAGGGGGCCTGTTCCTGAGGAAGAATATTTTATACCCCTCGGAAAAGCACACATAAAACGTGAAGGAGCTGATGTTACAGTCATAGCTACCTCGCGGATGGTACATGAAGCTGTGAAGGCCGCGGAGCAGCTTTCCAAGGAGGGCATAGAGGTCGAGGTCGTTGACCTGAGAACGCTGGTTCCGTGGGATAGGGACACCGTTATTAAATCGGTTAAAAAGACCGGAAGAGCCGTTGTGGCACATGAGACCTGGAGACGGGCAGGATGGGGTGCAGAGATAGCATCAACAATCTACGAAGAGCTCTTTGACAGGCTTGAAGCACCAATACAGAGGGTAGGGGCCAGAAATGTCCCCCATCCTTTTAGCCCACCTCTCGAACAGTTCATGATACCTAAGGTAGAGGATATCGTAGATGCTGTGAAACGCACTCTCTAATTTCTATTCCCATTATTATCATGTAATCTTCCTGAACACCCGCTCGAAGTTTCTGAATGTTATCGCCTCAACTTCCTTCTCCGAAAACCTCTCCTCGAGGAGCTCTATCAGGGCCGGGATTTTTTCTTCATTCTCAAAGCCCCGGATGCTCTTTCCGCTCCATCCTTCGAGGTAATAGACGAAGTCGAAGCCGAGGCCGACGTGCCTGTAGCCCGCCAGCTCCACCATGTACTCGATGTGCTCAACGTATTTTTCAAGGGTGGGCTCATTCTTATGGACGAAGCTCGGAATCGCGACCGCTCCAACGACGCCGTCTCTCTCCGCTATGGCTTTAATCTGCTCGTCGCTCAGATTTCTGGGGTTGCTGCACAGCCTTTTCGCGTTGGAGTGCGAGGCGATGACCGGGAAGGATGTCGTCTCCATGGCATCCCAGAATCCGGCTTCGTTTATGTGGCTCAGGTCTATTACTATGCCCAGCTCTTCAGCCTTTCCGATGACTTCAATTCCGAAGTTTGTCAGGCCTCCCTTCGTCCTCTCGAAGACGCCGTCGCCTATGGCATTTCTCAGACTCCATGTTAATGTTAGAACGCGGAGGCCGAGGCTGTAAAAAACCTCAAGGAGGTCTGTGCTGTCCTCAATGGGCTCCCCTCCTTCAAGGCCGAGCCAGAGGGCGATTCTCCCGCTTTCGATGGCCTTCCTCATTTCCTTAACGTTTGTTACGAGCTCAAAGCTTTCGCCCTCCGCTATGTCCTTCTTCAGGGAATTCACAGCCTCAAGGACATATCTGAGAGCCTGATTCCTCCTCTCTTTCCTTGTCCATATCGCCATGACCCTGGCCGTTATCGTGTTTCCGAAGAATCGCTCGAAATTCTCCTCAAGAACCCTGCGTTTTCCTTTTTTCCTCTCGTCATAGACGAAGGTGGGTAAATCCGAATGGGCATCAAAAATCATAGCACCACCATGGGAAATAGGGAGGGATGGTATATAACCTTCATGCCTCTTCCATGGTGGCTATTTCATCCATAATTTTTTGTTTGAGCTCCTCATCGGGTATCTCCCCAGCAACCCTGTGTGCCGCTTTGAGTCTTCCCCTTCTTGCCAGCGCAGCAGCCAGTGCCCCGAGCGCCTCG